>JAUVKB010000002.1 GCA_030596405.1 Deltaproteobacteria bacterium | reverse complement strand
ATCCGGCTTTTTTTGTTTTAAGGCCTTGTCAAAATTTTACACTTTTATTCTTAAGGTATGAGGCAGGTATGGAAAAATATTTAAAAATAAGCAGAAAAATTATTTTCTTTTATGCCGTAATTTTCTTGCTTTTTTCATCTGTTTCAACCGCGATGCCGACTCCTGAAGGAGTTGGTACAGAATCTTTTTCCGGGTGGGCACAATTTCAAAAAGATGCAATAAACTCGGGCATCACCTGTGACACAGCCCCTGTTTCCGATGCGACTGTCTCCTGGAAACAGCAGGTCGGCAGTACCGGAATGGCCGGAATCGACACATCATCAATAATTGCCGAAGAAAAAATTTTTGTTCTCGATGCCCTCGGGGAAATGTGGGGCTTCGACGCAGAAACAGGCGATAAGATATGGCAGACCGATTTAAGTTGCACAGGAATGTTATTTCAACTTTCCACTCCGGCATATGCCGCGGGGAAGATTTTTGCCGCCACCAACGACGGGCACGTATACGCGCTTGACGCCGCAAACGGATCACAAATCTGGGCAAATGAAACAGCAAGCGCCTATGACCAGTTGAACACCCCGGTAAAGTATGCAGACGGCAAGATTTATATCGGGAGCTGGAATGGAAAAATATACTACTGCCTGGACGTCACTGACGGTCATGTTGTATGGAACCGGCCTTCCACCAGTGGACGAGGCTACTACTGGGCCGGCGCCTGCGCCATAGGTGATTACCTGATCTACGGCGATGATGCTTCAATCCTGACCTGTGTCAATAAGGATACCGGACTGCTTGTTGATGAAGAAAATCTGAAGGATGTAGATTCAGGCGCCGGGGAAATCCGATCTTCAGTCACATACAGCGAGTCTGCCGGACGTGTCTATTTTACCTGCAAGGGAGGTAACTGCTGGGCCTACAATTTTAACTCCGCTACCGGCACTTTGACATACCAGTGGCACGTCCAAATCGGTTACAGCACATCCAGTCCGGTAATTTATGATGACAGAGTTTATGTCGGGAAGGGAGGCTTCTCCTCCCAGGGCGGACTTTGCTGCTTAACCGAAGCCGCCGGCGAAGAAATCTGGGCATTTATTCCCAACGGCGGTGTCCAGTCCTCGCCGGCATTAAGTGTTCAAGGAGAACAGGTTTATATTTACTTCACTTCCAATTGTACTGACGGAACAGCCTATTGTCTCGATGAGGACGGTACCGAGATGTGGCATTTCACCAGCGATGAAGCCGGCACTTCCGGGGGCTACACACTGCAAGGAATGGCTATCTATAACGACCGGATATATTTCGGCAATGCCGGAGGCCGTCTTTATGCCCTTTCAAGTGATTTCTATGAGGATTGGGATGTGAATGAAGACGGCTCGGTCAACATGCTCGACATTATTTTAGTGGGCCAGCATTTTTCAGAAACCGGGGCCCCCGGCTGGATCAGGGAGGATGTTAATGACGACGGCAGCATCGATATGCTCGATATTATTTTAGTGGGCCAGCATTTCAGTTTTTGATGAAGAAAACTGAGGGCGCCTTATTTGTTAAGCTAAAATTCAAAATTATAATTTAAAGGAGGTTAAAAATGTTTAAAACAAAAGGTATTCAAAGAATTTTATTCACGGTGCTCATAGTCTGCGCCTTTCTGGTATCAGGGGTAGCGATGCTGGTAACACCGGTGCTGGCTGCTGATGAAATCGTCTGGGAATACAGCACCGGACTTGACTATCCATCTGCAGCCGACCGTTTGACAAATGGTAATACTTTGATTAGCGATTCCATCAATAATCGTGTTATCGAGGTAGACCCTTTAGGCAACATAGTCTGGGAGTACAACACAGGGCTTAACCTCCCGGTTGATGCCGAAAGATTGCCCGACGGCAATACCCTGATTGCCGATGCCGAAAATAACCGTGTCATTGAGGTAAACCCTGTCGGCAATATAGTCTGGGAATACAGCGCCGGTCTTTACTATGTTTATGATGTCGAACGGTTATCCAACGGCAATACTTTAATTACCAACCTCTTTGACCTTGGTTTAATTGAGGTAGATCCTGCCGGCAATATAGTCTGGGAATATGATATGAACGATAAGGGCTGTCCCATCGATTCCGAGCGATTAGCAAGCGGCAACACCTTGATTACTAACAATTGCTGGAACATGATTACTGAAATAACCCCTGCAGGTGAAATAGACTGGTCTTACAACATGGGACTTAGTGGCCCGATAGATGCCGAAAGATTGCCAAATGGCAATACTTTGATTAGCGATCATTATAATAATCGCGTTATTGAGGTAGATCCCGACAGGAATATAGTCTGGGAATATAATACAGGGCTAAATGGGCCTCTGGATGCTGAAAGATTGTCAAATGGCAATACTTTGATTGCTGATTGTCACCGTGTTATCGAAGTAGGCACACCGCCTCAGCCGATCTCTGTTGATCTGCGGGCTACCGGCGGTGATTCTGCAGACATTATTGATGTCGCCGGCTACAGCGTTTCCGAAGGGGATGTAACCGAAGACGGGATTACCGTGGACAAGCAGACGGCAATGGGCGTTCTGATCTGTTACTGCCAGGAATACGGCATAGAGATTTTAATAACAGAATCCTGGGGAGCTTATGTTGTCCAGATCGGGGTTGATCCGGCCAATGAGAATATGTGGATGTATGCTTACAACGAAAGTGTGCCCATGGTTGGCGCGGATGCCCAGCCCGTGGGAGACGGCGACAGCGTGCACTGGTTTAACTATCTGCTCGGATATTACCAGATGCTTTTGTCTGTTGATAAAACCGAAATACTCCCCGGAGATGATATCACTGCAACGGTAACCTGGACAGACGGATACGGCACAGTATCTCCGGTTGAAAATGCGGGTGTTTTTGTAAGTGATACATGGGGCGGATGGGAACCTGCGCCAGGAACACTTGTCGATTACACGGATGGATATGGCGAACTGACTTTTACATGGAATGATGCTGGACACTTCTGGCCCTATGCCGAAATCGATACCAGAACCAGTATCCACCAGTACCCCGCGCCGGAATTCTACTGTGCCTTTGCCTGGGATGTAAATTTTGACGGCGGCACGGATATGCTTGATCTGCTTTTAGTGGCTCAGCATTTCGACGAAACCGGAACCCCCGGCTGGATCAGGGAAGACGTTAATGACGA
The DNA here is from genome assembly GCA_030596405.1 of Deltaproteobacteria bacterium. Classification (GTDB taxonomy): domain Bacteria; phylum Desulfobacterota; class Desulfobacteria; order Desulfobacterales; family JAUVKB01; genus JAUVKB01. Next base: position 29,806 of record JAUVKB010000002.1, on the reverse strand, counting down.
TGGGGTAGTAAACTTAAACGACCTGATACTGATAGCTCAGCACTGGGGTTCTTAATATTTCAGGTTTAACTTTTCAGGTTTAAACCAAAAACATTTTAACAAAGGAGGTAACATAAATGGCTAAAACAAGATTTTCAACCATCGTTTTTATGCTTTTTCTATTACTTATGCCGATGTTGCTACTGCCGGTAACGGCAGCGGCAACAGTGGCGACGACAGTAGAAGTTCATCCTTCTGCTCTAACGGTAGATCCCGGCGATGATTTTACCGTGGATGTCTATGTCGTACCCGGCACCGCGATTGCGGGTCTCCAGTTTGACATAACCTGGGACATTGCTGTTCTGGAGTACACGGGAGTCACTGAAGGAGATCTGCTCAGCCAGTATCCCCCGGGATGCGGCACCTACTTTGCGGTCATGGGCGGCGTTTACCCTGATGATGGATTTGTCGACGGTGTTGCAGGTGTCGTGCTCGGAGCAGGGTGTGAGGTTTCAGGGCCGGGAATATTTGCCACGGTGAGTTTTCACGCCAAAGCTTCCGGCACAAGTTCCCTTGCCCTTACCGACGTTATAGTGGGCGACTTGACCGGCACTGAAGTGCCGTCGGAAACAGCAGACGGTTTTATAACGGTAACAGGCGGGGTTCCACAGCCGGTTTTTAAATCTGTAGAACCGTCGGTCGTGGAAGTGGGAATTTCACGCGGTGTTGTCCGTCGTCTTGTAATTACCGGTGAAAATACCGGTTTTAAGGATGACGGTGTGGCAAGAAACGGGGTCTCATTTGGAAGCCCGGCTGTCCGGGTCTTGTCTGTAACACCGGTAAATAATGAAACCTTAAAGATTTTTGTCCTGATCAGGAAGGCAGGTATCTCCGAAGGTATTTATGATGTAACGGTTACAACCGGCAAGGGAGATGTAATTATCGGAGAAGATGTTTTTTCTGTAGTTCCCGCCGGTTAGGTTTTAATCAGGTTTAACTGAAAAGATAAGGAGAAAAAAACAAAATGAAAATTTTTAAATCGAAAATTATTTCAAAAATGTTATTTGCCGCCACGATTCTTTGGACGGCTGCGGCGCTTGTTCCTGTTTGCGCGTTTGCAAGTTTGGCTGACGGCACAAGCTGGGAACAATTTCACGGCGATGCAACAAATGTCGGCTATTCCGCATCCAGCGCGCCCGACACCGCGGAGTTTTTATGGGAAAGCGCAGATATCGGCGTCAACGGTTCATCATCCGTGGTTGTGGCGGACGGCAAGGTTTTTGCCTTTTCCGCGCCGTCGGATATGTATGGCGGGGATTCTGCTCTCTCCTGTCTTAACGAGTTGACCGGCGCCACAATCTGGACAACAACACTTCTTCCATCAGAATGGGGTTCCTGGTCATCACCAGCCTATCACAACGGCAAGGTTTTTGTTTCATCAGGGCCTGAGACCAGGTGTCTTAATGCTTCAGATGGAGCCCAGATATGGACATTTACCAACCCCTCGGGCAATGCCTCGTGCAACGGAGGCCCCACTGTCGCCGACGGCAAGGTCTTTTGCAGCGACTGGGACGGAGGGCATTACTACTGTCTTAATGAAGATACCGGCGCCCTTCTTTGGACGTTTAACGTGTCAGGATATGCCCAGGGCACCGCAGCGTATGAAAACGGCTATTTATATCTTACAAGCTGGCTTTATGTGGGCGGGCATGTCTATTGCGTGGACGCGGTTTCGGGCAATCTTGTATGGCATGTAACTACCAATCTTGATGCCTGCGGTTCGGCCGCTGTGGCAGACGGTTCGGTTTATGTCACTACCTATAACTTTTCCGGGGACGGAGAACTCTATTCACTTGATGCTTCAGACGGATCGACAAACTGGGTAAAAATAGTGCAAAGGACCGATTCCACTCCTGCTGTGGCATATGGGAATGTTTATGTCTGCGGCGGGTGCACAGGGTATTCTTATTCACAGACATACTGCTTTACGACCGGCGGAACCCTGGTCTGGGAAACTTCCACAGCCTTCGGAGTCGGCAACTGGACATGCTCTGTGGCGGTGGCCGACGGCAAGGTCTTTGTGGGAAAACCTGATCCTGTTACTTATTTTTGCTATTCAGGGATTTATGCCCTGGATGCCTATACCGGCGCTGAAGTCTGGCATTATGATGCAGGCGGATCATCGCCTGCGGTTGCAAACGGCAGGGTTTTTACCCCGCACGGAGCAGACGGCAAGGTTTACGCGTTTGGTCCTGCTTATCCTGACTGGGATGTCAACCAGGACGGCAATATAAATGTACTCGACATGGTCTTGATCGGCCAGCACTGGGGAGAAACCGGCAGCCCCGGCTGGATCAGAGAAGATATTAATCAGGACGGCAGTGTAAATGTGCTCGATATGGTCTTGATCGGCCAGCACTGGGGAGAATAGAAAATACAATTTTAAAAACAAAAAAGGGAGGTGATTACAGATTCGGGTTTATTTATTTAAAATTGCAAGTTTAACAAAAAAAATATTAGGAGAAAATTAAAATGAAAAAAACAAGAAGTTTTTCAAAAATCATACTCGCAGTTTTTGCAGTGTTTTTGCTGAGTATGCCTTTTGTATCGCCGGCGCCGGCTGCTACAACGATGGTGCTCACGCCTTCCACCCAGACCGTGGATCCGGGAGATACCTTTACCGTCGATATCGTTGTCACGCCGGATAGAGCGATTGCAGGTGTCCAGTTTGACATTAACTGGAATCCCGATCTTCTGGAATTTGACGGCTGGACAGAGGGTGACCTGCTTAATCAGGATCCTCCCGGATGCGGCACCTTTGTTGCAATCATGGGCGGACTTTATCAGGAACAGGGATTTATCGATGGCCTTGCAGGGGTTGTACTCGGATCAGGGTGTGAGGTTTCAGGCCCCGGAATATATGTAACCCTTACCTTTACGGCCGAAGCCGCGGGCATCAGTCCTCTTGTTCTTTCTGATGTCATAGTAGGCGACTTGACCGGCACTGAAGTGCCGTCAACTGTAACCAGCGGTGATGTTGTAATAACCGGCACATCGATTTACATAAATCATCTGGGGATCGATGATCAAGGTAATGACTATTTCCCACAGGAACAGGCGCAAGAACTTTATTGCACCGGTGCAGCCTCTGGTCTGCAAGCCCTGAGGTTCTTTGACGACTCTTATAGTTGGCCGGGTCAGGTTGATTTGTACAATACATATCATACCGGCACTCCAGGAGAGGACATGAACGAAAGTGATTTGGCCTGGATGCTGACTGATCAGACCAACCAGAATCCTGATACCGCAAGATATAATTTTATCGGTTTTTCGGATTCTGACCAGGATCATGCCATCAAGCGGATGATATACTGGATAGACTATGAAGTGCCGGATGTGGCTGAGACCAACGCCCCGGCCCATGTGCCCACCGACGGTTCCTATAGCAATAACTGGAAAACGGTGCGGGGTTTTGTAAGCAACAAGGACCCGTGGGTTGACTGGCAAATGCCGTCTGATTTAGAGTTTTATGGGGCATGGCTTAATGATCCAAAGGCAACGGGAATGGGATATAACGTTTACCAGACCGGTGACGAGTTCAGGAATATATATCAAGCCACTGAAGGTAGTTGGTGCTATGTGGCAGAACCGCCTCAGGATGTTGACATGGATGAACTGGATGCCGCGCTGGATTCCATTAATATCACCTACGTGGAAAGCAAGCCGGATCAAGAACTTGCAAGCGCTCTGGATGCAAAAAAAGATCTGGATGTTTCTTCTGGTTTTGTTGCCATGTCCAGAGTTTCCAAGTCCAAAATAGATATTGAACCAAAAGAGATTGAAGAAGTGTTCAAAGAGGTAAACTGGGATAAGGTTATCCCAGTTGAGCTTTATACTTCTCCTGATTTTATAAATATCTATTCCCAGAGCAGACTCAGTGGAGCCATGAACGTGATTGATCTGGAGTCCGGGGAGGACTATGACCTGATACTTTTCAGTCAGTCAAAGGTAGAAAATACCGCTTCCGTGGCACTGATGGTGAAAGGTGAAACCGGGACATTCCGCCAGGCATCTTGGAGTCTGGAAGACCAAAAATATCTGGCTGAAGAAGAGGCGCTGAAAATTGCTCAAAATGCTTTGGGTTTTGCAAAAAAGGCAATCGAGATTAAACATGGAGAGATTAAACCGTTACCCGTTGAACCGGTTGAACCGATTGAAGACTGGAAAATCCGATTGATCTGGGACAAAGGGTATAATCAGTCCAGATTCCGGCCAATCTATGAAGTGTCTGTATCCGGCGGGACTGTGTATGTATTACAGGATGGAAGTTTTATTTTGGCAGGGCAATAAAAATTAGAATCTAATTATCTTCTCTTTCTTATTGGCCTGGACAAGCTGTTTAAAAACTATACTGGGTGAGATTAAATTCCCCAGGAAAAAATTCAACATTAGGAGAAAATGAAAATGAAAAAAACAAGAAGTCTTTCAAAAATTATACTCACGGTTTTTGCCGTATCTTTGCTGAGTATGTTTTTTGTATCGTCGGCGCCGGCTGCTACAACGATGGTGCTCACGCCTTCCACCCAGACCGTGGATCCGGGAGATACCTTTACCGTTGATATCGTTGTCACGCCGGATACACCGATTGCAGGTGTCCAGTTTGACATTAACTGGAATCCGGATCTTCTGGAATTTGACGGCTGGACAGAGGGTGACCTGCTTAGCCAGGATCCTCCCGGATGCGGCACTTTTGTTTCAATCATGGGCGGACTTTATCAGGACCAGGGATTTATCGATGGCCTTGCAGGGGTTGTACTCGGAGCAGGGTGTGAGGTTTCAGGTCAAGGAATCTTTGCTACCCTTACCTTCACGGCCGAAGCCTCGGGCACCAGTCCACTTGACCTGTCGGATGTCATAGTGGGCGACTTGACCGGCACTGAAGTGCCGTCAACTGTAACCAGCGGTGATGTTGTAATAACCGGATCAGGACCGCCTCCCGCGCCGGATCTTGTTATAAGCGAGATGCATGAAGAAACTACCGACCCTACTTACAGTGTAGTCTGCACGGTAACAAATAATGGAGATGTCCTGGCACCTGCAAGTATAACATCTCTTACCATTGACGGAACGCCTGCAGCAACTCAAGGATGCCCTGCGCTTGATCCGGGCGCTTCCCACATACAGACTTTTGCAGATATCACCTGTTCAGATGCAATGGATACCATTATAGTATGCGCGGACTTTGGCGGCATGATTGAAGAAAGCAATGAAGCTAATAATTGTGATCAGGATGTTCGGTCATGTGCTGGATTACTCTTTGATATTAAAAACGGAGCCGGTATGCCCGGAGATACGGGTAAAAAAGTAGAAGTCTGTCTTACAAATGAGGTTGCGGTCGGCGGTATTCAGGTGGATATCACCAATGGCCAGGATGTGCTGAGTCTGCCTTTGGTTACACTGACAGACCGGACAGCAGGCTATACGGTCGATTTGCAGGATGACTATCCTGTGGCCGGTTGTGCAAGGATTATATTATTTGCTCAATCCGGAGCTGTTATTGCTGCCGGCGACGGGCCTATTTTTACCCTTAACTATGATGTTGATGCAGCCGCAACACAGTCATGCGTAGGACTTAGTTCCGGCAATCTGCTTATTACCGATCCGGACGACCTTCCTTTGACTGCCGGAGAAGATCCGGGCATATTTTTTCTCGGTTTGTTCGGAGATGTCTACCCACTGTCGATAGATGGTTTAACCGTGGGAGACGGCCTGATAAACATCTTTGATGTAGTGCGTGACATTCAAATTATTTTGGCAGATTATACGCCTAATGACTGTGAGTTTACGGCCGGCGATGTCCCCACCGGAACCCAGGCCGGCGGCTGCGCTGCACCTGATGCAGAAATAAACATTTCCGATGTTATGGCAATTGTGCAGGAAATTCTCGGGCGCGACAATTGTCTTAATCATTATTAAAATTAAAAATATTTTCAGGATATAGATGAAAGGAGTTTATGACATGAAAAGTACAAGACACATAAAATATATCGCGGCAACGGCGCTGGTTTTTGCCATGACGATTGTATTTGCATTTTCCGCCACCGCAGGTGTTGCGACTTTAAAACTGGTAAATCTTGGAGACAAGGTTGCCGTCAAGATGAAAAATGATGTTCCGGTTCTGGGAGTCGAGTTCATATTAAAAGATATGCCTGATATTGCAACCGCACAAAGGTTGATGACGACCGTCCGCTCCAAGGGGTTTCTTGCCCAGTTTAATGATTTGGGCGACAAAGGGGTAAAGGTGATTTTAGTCTCCCTTGACGGAAAAGCCATATCCCCGGGCATCGGGCCGATATTAAAGATTGCCTACAAGACTGCGCCGGGAGTTCGGGCAAAAAAGGCTGATTTGACCCTGACGGATGTAAATGTGGCCGATATCAACAATAAGCCGGTCAATGTAACAGTTAAGGGAACAAGCCTGTAAAATTTCTTAAAGACCCTTCCCTTAAAGCCGCGCACTGCTTTTAAGAACACGGTTTTAAGATGAGATGTATTCCATAAACAAGCAAGCGGATGAAATTCAACCTCTAGTCCGCTTGCTTTTCATTTTTAAAAAACAAAGGGTTTTGTAAAATGAAAAATGTATCAGCTACTAAAATATTTGTTCTGGCAAGCATAATTTTTTCTATTATTTTAACAACCTGTCCCAAAGCGCAGTCTCAGGTGACACTTGCCATCGAAGCCGGCGCCGGCGCTGCCGGTTCTTCCGGGAATGAGGTGATAATAAGTCTTGATAATCCTGATGACGCTGTAATGGCACTGCAGCTGGATATCTGCGACACGGATGATTATCTTGTCGTGACAGGCGTTAGAAACACTTCCCGCACCGAGGGTTTTTCCTGCGATTATAGCGAACTTGAAAACGGGTGCGCCAGAATGCTTGCTTTTTCCATGTCTCTAAGCCTGATTGCAAAGGGGAGCGGGCCGGTGCTTATCGTTGCCTTTGATGTAAAAGAAGACGCTCCCCTTTCCGAAACCAGAAGTTTGAAACTGGAAAACGTAACGCTTGTTGATGAAGACAATTATACACTTGAGACAACCGCCGTTGACGGAGAGTTCAGTTTTACATCGTGCAAGGTAACTGTCAGCCCTAAAGAAACCTCGGCCGATTCAGGAGAAAGCATTAATTTTAGTGCTTCAAGCGCCGGGGATTGCGGCCAGAGTCCGGTTTACAGCTTTGAAATGGAAACAACCGGCATAGGGAGTGTAATAACAGCAAACGGACTGTACACCGCAGGGACAAACACCACAGGTTATCAGGCAACCGATATTATAAGGGTAACCGATACCGCAAACAGCGTCAGCGATACAGCCGAAATAACGGTCAATTCAGGTTCTATTGCAAATGAGGGTATTATCAACGCGATTTCTCCCAGAGCAATACTCGGGAGCAGATGGATACCGACCCGTCACGCCATATCTATCACAGGAAAAGACACCTTTTTTACTCCCAGCTCCAGAGTCTCTTTTAGCCTTGGCGATGATAATATATGGTTTGTAGGCAAGATCAGGCTGGGCGCAGATGTTATTATCGCCATAGTGATGCTTAACCGAAATCCTCTGACAGGTCCTGTTGATGTGACTGTAACAACAGGCGTTGGAACGGATATCCGTACGGTAACGGGATATGATATGCTAAAAATAGGATTAAGACCCTTTATTGGTGATGAAAAAAAGATGGAAGATCTCGAATTATTTTGATATTGTTCTTGATATACTTTTTTTATTCCCCGATTTTCCGGCGCGTATATCCGGACTCATAAATTTTTGCGGTACAAGCGTGATGCGGGGAAACTTTCCAAGCGGGTTTTCGTCAATCAACAATGGGCAGCCATAAGCATTTTCCAGCGTTTTGAACGTGAGAACCTCATTAACCTGCCCCATGCTTACGATTTGCCCTGCCTTGAGCATGAGCAGACTATTGCCGTACATAGCGGCAAGATTTACGTCATGGGAGACCATAATAATGGTTATCCCCTTTTCCTCCTTTAATTTTTCCATCAAATCCATTACGCGGACCTGATGGGCAAGATCCAGAGAAGCCGTGGGTTCATCAAGAAGTATGATCTGTGGTTCCTGGCAGATAGCCCTGGCGATAAAGACTCTTTGCCGTTCTCCACCGCTAAGCTGATTTAGTTTGCGGTCTGCCAGATGTTTTATGCCGGTAAAATCTATAGACCGGTGTGTGATATCAAGATCTTTTTCCTGTTCCAGTCCAAGCAAACCCATATGAGGCGCACGTCCCATCATGACCATTTCCGTTACGGTAAAAGGAAATTCGATCGGGATCATCTGGGGGACAAAAGAGACGGTTCTTGCCAGGGTTTTCCGGGCATAGTTCATAAGAGGGAGCCCCATGACGTTCAGCCGGCCGTTTTCAGGTTTTGCTATTCCGGCAATAACCTTCATCAGTGTTGTTTTCCCTGAACCATTGGGACCTATTATGATAAAAAAATCGCCTTTTTGAACAGAAAAGGAGATATCCTTCAAAACTTTGGAAGCCCCGTAAGAATAGCTCAGATTTGTTACATCGATTGCTGTTGTCATCGGCCGGATCTTCTCAAGAGGATAATAAAAAGAGGGGCTCCAATCATGGCGGTAATGACGCCGGCAGGCATCTCTCCCTCTTTTGGAAGGACTCTTGCCAGCAGGTCGCATAAAACCATATAGGCGCCTCCTCCTATCAAACATGCCGGAACAAGAACCCTGTGATCCGGACCGAAAATAAGCCGCAAAAGATGAGGCATAACCAGCCCCACAAAACCCAGAAGACCGCAATGAGACACTGTAGCGCTCACCATAAATGAAGTAACGACAAGCAGGATTAAGGTAACGTATTTTACATTAACCCCCATGGTTTGAGCCATCTCTTTTCCCATAAGAAGCAGATTCATTTTGTGGGAAAACCAGAAAATTAAGACATAACATGGAATAAGTGTCGCGGCAAGCATAGAGACCTGTTTGATATCGGTCATGGAAAGATCTCCCATGAGCCAGAAAATGATGTTGTGGAGACTGGAATCCTGTGCCAGAGAAACAAGAAACATGATTATTGCCGAACAGAATGCATTAACCATAACACCGGACAAGAGGAGTGAATCCTTTTTCAGAACAGCTTGGTCCGACGCTATGACAAGAATCAGGAAAAGAGTGGCCATACTTCCGGCAAAGGCGGTCATGGTTACACCGGGAAAACGTGAAAGCTTCATCAGTATGCCGATGATGGCGCCGACGGCAGCTCCTCCCGAGATGCCCAGGATATAAGGTTCAGCCAGAGGGTTTCGAAGCAGCGCTTGAAAGACAAGGCCTCCTAAAGAGAGAGTCGCCCCTACCAGAGTTGCAAGAATTACCCGGGGAAAACGTATCTGCCAGATAATGGTATCTATAATGGATTCCGCCCTGCCTGCTCCGAAAACAGATTGCCACACAGCCTTTAAGTTGTTTCCGGCTGATCCCATGGAAAGTCCCAGAAACATGGACACAAGAAGCAGAAGCAGCATAAAAGATGAAACAGCCAGCAATCGTTTTAGAATAAACGAAGTTTTAAGATTCACTCAGCCTCCTTAAAAATCTCGGGATGAATAAGGCGTCCGAGAAGTTCGAGGCCGTCCACGATACGGGGCGTGGGGCGGTCGAACAGATTGGAATCAACAAGAAAGATGCGTTGGTTTCGTGCTGCAGGTAAAGTGGGCCAGCTCTGCCATTGTTTTTTTACATGTTCAAAGATTTCGCCCCTTGCCATAGAAGTTATGATAATAATTTCAGGGGAAAGAGCTATGACCTGTTCTTTGGAAAGTCGCGGATAGGGCGTTTTGCTTTCTAAAATATTTTGCCCTCCCGCAAGCACAATCAATTCGTGAATAAAGGTTTGTGTTCCAACGGAAACAATAGGGGAGATTCCTATCTGAAAAAAAACCCGGGGCCGATGGTCTGCTTTTGCGACCAGAGATTGCACCAGTTGTACACGGCTGCGCATCCCTTGAACCAAAAAATTTGCCTTTTTATCAGCATTCAGCAGGCCTCCGATTTCAAGCATCGTTTCCATCACGGCCTCTAAATTTCTCGGATCCACCGCATAGACAGGTATGTTTAAAGACTCCAGACGGTCAATGACCTCCTTTGGGTTTCCGTCCTTTATTGCGATACAAAGGTCGGGTTTTAGCGCAACTATTTTTTCCAGATCAAGATGGACATATGAACCTACTTTGGGAAGATTTGCGGCCTGGGCAGGGAAATCGCTAAACCGGGTCACGCCTTTTAAGCGGTCTTCCTGTTTCAGGGCAAAGATGACTTCCGTGATGCTTGGAGCCAGCGCAACCAAACGCCGGGGGTTGTTTAAAAGGGTGACCTTTCGTCCCATCTGATCCGTTACCGTTCTGGTAACCGGCTGGGCTTTGAGCGTGGAAGAAAGCGCTATAATGATAAAAAATACAACCAAATAGTTGTATGTGTATTTCATATTATTTGTAATCTATCCTCTGGTTCAGACCCTTTAAGTTTTTATAAGTTTTTATAAGTTTTTTAAACCGCTTATCACCTCGCCTGCGACCTCACAGCTTTTTTTAAAACGTTCTTCCCTGAATCCGGGTTTCCAGTTAAAGGTTGAAAGTTCGTCGGATACAACCAGGATTGCCCCCACTTCGACATTGCGGAATTTTCCGATAGTAAAGAGAGCGGAAGTTTCCATTTCCACGCCTAACGCGCCCTTGTCCTGGAAATATTTAATTTTTTCATGGGTTTCCCTGAAAACGGCGTCGGTCGACCAGATAATTCCTTTATGAAACGGCTGATTTTTTTTTATCAATTCATCTTTTATCTTTTTTACAATATAATCTGACGAATATGCCATACTGCTATTATTTTCACCCCGATTATGCCATTGGCCGTTATAATGACATGATGTCCCTTCATCAATAATTGAACAGACAGGGACAATTATATCACCGATCTTAACATTATCTGAGATTGATCCGCACAATCCAAAAAATATAATTTTTTTTGCGCCCCATGCTATAATGGTTTCAAGCATTATAGCGGCATAAGGCGCTCCCACCAAAGGCCCGGCCACAGAAAAATCCGTGATTTCGCCATTGCCGGTATATAACCTGCTCATAAACAGGTTCAGGTAATTATCTTCTTTCAGATTCAGCAACCTGCAAAGTAAAAACAGATCGCTTTCACCGCTTACCAATACAGCCACAGGTCCTAATTTCGGTGAGTTTTTTCTTTTTACCGGATTTATTATTGCATCATGACATGTCATTTCATCAAACCGGATTTGCCAGATCGGAAAGTTCTTCTTTTATTTCATCAATAATATCGTAAAACCACATCAGATCTTCTATTGTAAGGCGTCCTGCCTTTCGCTGGCTTTCGCCGCCGTCTTTTTTTATAAAAATCCTGGGGCCTATCTGAAGTTTTGCCTCGCCATCGCCATATCGATTAATTGTAATAACAAGTCCTGTTTCATCACACTGCCACTTCTTTAAAATTTTATCTTTTTCCGAATCAAAAGCCATATTATCCTCTATTAATTTGATAAATTGTTAAAAACAAGAACTACACGGTTGCCGTGTAATTCGGTCCTACAATTAAAAGGTTGTTGGAAACAGTAGACTGGATCTTTTCCATTTTGCTTCCAAAAACAATATCTTTTATAAAACCGTGGCCGTATGCGCCTAAAACGACAAGTGAATCATGGGGCACTTTGTAAAGATTTTCTTCAAATTTCCCCTTTTCAAATATTTGCCACCTGTCTGCAAGTTGTTCCATCTCTTTTTCAAGGTTTTCATGTTTTATAACATCTTTACAAGTCTTTTTGTGTCCTTTTTCCGCCTGTGTGAAAATATAAAGCGGCATTTTAGTTGCCCTTTTGATACGAAAGCCCAGCTTAAGCGCATTGACCGCATTGGCTGATCCCCCGAAAAATACAGTTATACTGCTCCATTCTTTATAAACAGGGCTGGTTATCAAAACCGGAAACCGAGCGGATTTTACAATACGTCTAACTCGCGGACCGATGTATCCTATGCCTATCTTTGAAGACAGATCGCTTATGCTGCGGGGACAGCACATAAAATCAAAGCCGGTCGGTATGTCGGGAAGAGTCGAGGCCGTAAAATGCTTGGGCTTGATAAATTTTGGTTTTATATTTTTTTGCATAACTACTTCGGTTGCATGCTCAAGAGCGCTGCCAGGGGCCGTAAGATACGATTCGTCAAGATTGATCTGAATGACGTCATTTTCAAAGTACATCAAAAATTTAGTGAATTCGGGAACATAGATATTTATAGCAGCGCCGGTCTTACTGCAAAAATACGTGGATTGAAACAGCGTTTCCCTCCCCAAAGGCGTGTTTCTGAAAATATGAAATAGCTGTGCTTCCATTTAATTCTCCTTTAATCGTTAGCTTGAACCATAAGCTCTTTACGATATTGATTTAAAAGCGTTGCCTTTGAAATCATACCTGCGAACTTATTATCTGCAACAACCGGCATACTGTAAAGATGGTTTATATCCATTATGTCCAATATCTCCGTCAGGTCATCGTCAAGGGCAACGGTTTGAACATTGATATCCATTATCTGGCCCAGTAAAACAGCATCATACATTCCGGGATTAAAAAGATAGGGCCGGATGTCATCCAGATAGATCATTCCAAGAAAATGGCCGGTCTTTTCATCTTCTACGGGAAAATAGTTTCTATGCGATTTTTTTACAATATTGATAAAATCCCTGAGCAGCATGTTCTGTTTTACGCCGATGCAATCTGTTTCAAGAAGTTCCCGAACGTTCAATTCCGTCAGCACGCGGGCATCAGTGCGGGGCCTCAACAAATGGCCCTTTTCAGTCAGATCCTTTAAATAAAAAGATGCTGATTCAATATAGCGGCAAAATGTTGTTGAAATGGTCGAGACAATGATAAGCGGTAAAATAACTTCATAACCACCTGTAATTTCAACAATAAGGAAAATTGCCGTCATGGGGGCCTGCAGCATGCCGCTGATTAAACCTGCCATTCCGAGTAGAGCAAAACATCCTTCGTTGACCCATGATACGGAAGGCCACAATAAAACAAGGCCCCGGTGATAGGCCAGACCCGTGAAACTGCCGATAACAAGACAGGGAGCAAATATTCCACCCGATCCACCCGATCCCAAAGTAAGAGAAGTAGCCAGGATTTTTAAAAATGCGGCCAGGACGACGATAATAAAGCCCTGCGCAAATACGCCTTCTATCATCATGTGTATCGAATTGTACCCTTCTCCGAGGACAACGGGAAAAAAAAGACCGATAAGGCCGACCGTGCAGCCTCCGAGCGCTGCCCGCATCCACAAGGGAACAGGCGCCTTGCCGTATTTGCCGTTCATATATTTTATCATACGGGTTAAAAGAATCGACGCAGCCGCGGTAATAATTGCAAGACCGAGGCAAACGACAATATTCATCAGATCTATGTCAAAGTGACGATGTGAAAAAACAATCTGATTTCCTTGAAGTATCCGGCTGACTTCAGTTCCGGCGACAGAAGCGATAGCGATCGGAATAAGATACGCAGAAGACCATTCTCCTAATATTACCTCCATGGAAAAGATCATGCCTGCAATCGGTGCATTGAATATGGAAGATATGGCGGCGGCGGCCCCGCAGCCGACAAGGGCAACGCGCTGACGGTCGTTTAAGGAAAAAAATTTGGCGATATTGGAACCGATGGCGGCTCCGCTCATAACGACGGGCGCCTCCGGGCCTGCTGATCCGCCGCTGCCGATGGTAAGACAACTGGAAATCAATCTGGAAAAACTTGAGCGAAAGCGCATCAAGCCGCCGTAACGCGACACACTGTAAACAACTTCAGGCACGCCGTGCCCCGCTCCTTCATTTACAATCTTTTCAAGAAAAAGTGATGACATGGCGGCCCCTATTCCAGGAAGCACAAATGCCCACCAGATTTGGCGGAAAGGATGGAGCCAGCTTAATATCGCTATAAGTGAACGGTTCAGCAAAATAGCCGCCAGACTGCTGCATATCCCCACAATAACGGCAATAAATATGAGCAGCAAACGGTCGTCCGTGCGAAAAAGAATCCATTTAGCTGGATAACGCCATGATTTTAGACTATGCATATCTTTGGAATTTAAAGGGCGTCTGTTTTGTCTATCTGTTTCTCAAAGGCTGCTATTCTCTCAAAAAAAGCATCCGTATCGGGAGTTGTTCTTAAAAACTTCACAAAAGATTCATCCCGCAAGCAAAAAGCGAGCCTTGACAGAAGACGGAGGTGTATCTTTACAGACGGACTTAAAAGGATGAACATTACAAATACAGGTTTGTCGTCTACCGCGCTGAAATCTACCGGTTCTTCAAGAAAACATGTTGTTATTGAAGCATTCTCTTTGACTTCCGGCAGTTGCGTGCGCGGATGGGGGATCGCAACTCCGTTGCCGATTCCTGTCGATGTCAACCGTTCCCTTTCAAGGAGTCTTTCATATAACTCCTTTTTAGCGTCAGCAGACAACATGCCTATTTTATCCACAGCAGCTTTCAGCACTGCGTTTACACTGTCTCCTTTGGTATTATGGATCAGTCCGCCGCGTTTAATCGCCGGCAAAAGGTTTTCCATCTCAATACCCGGATGTTTTGTTTCACTATTTTTTGGCAGTGTAAAAGAAAGATTGCGGGATACAGCCCATTTTTTTAGAATCGATTTTTTAAATATACAATCAGGGCCGTCTCTATGCACAGGTATCTTTCCCTGCCGTATCCATCGTTCCACGGTGTTTACAGGAAGATCCAGATATTTCGCAATTTCGTTGATGGCAAGCTTCATTCTGAGTGGTTATTTTTTATTTTTCAATTGTGCGTAGGCATGTAAATAGACAAAAATAACAACCGGCCATGTTATTATTAAGATGGATATGCGGTCTATGGTTTCCTTGCTTAAAAGCTTGGCGCCGCTGCGTTTTGCCTTAATGAACAAAGGTATAAGATACGCAAGGGAACTCAAAAGCCAGCAGCAGATCCATACCAGAAGAACTATTTTAATGATTTCTATAATTTCTGTAATTTTTTTACTCCTTAAAAGCGAAACTTTTGCGAAACGCTTTTTGTCAAGTTGAAATTTTTGAAAAATCGGCAAACAAAGCAAACAGGCCGGCAATAAGTCCAAGGAGCGCAAGCCTGTTGTGCTGCTGGCCGGCATCTTTTGCCATTACCATGACGCCGTCAAAAAAATCATCCACAAAATTACGCAGACAAGCCATGTCGGCAAGCGCCCTATCAAAATACGACTGATCAAAATATGACTGGTCAAGATTTTCCAGCACCTTTATTTTAACTTCACTATAGGCCGCAAACAGAGCATGCTCGCATTCATGTTGAAACAGCTCTTTATTAACCGTATATATTTCAGTTTGCCCTGATTTTTTTATTATATTGACAACGCGCTTAAAAGCAACCGCTATAGGCTCAAAATCCGGTTTGCTTTTAAGGTTTTCCAATGCGCGCACCCTGTTCCATACATTGGGCACATTATCAGTTGAAACACTGATAATGGCGGCTATTGTATCTTTTGCAAACCCTTGTTCAGCCAGAAGATGCGATATTCTGTTTTGCAAAAAAGTGTGCACCTTGCCGACTGTCTCCTTTGTTTCATGCTCACTTTTGCTTCCAAAGAGTATGACGCTGTTTTCAATCAAGCTTTTTAAGGAAAAAGTCAAGCCTTTATCAAGCATAATCTGCACGATACCGATGCCCTGCCGCCGAAGCGCGTATGGATCTGAAGCGCCCGTCGGTATCAGCCCGGCAGAGAAGCATCCGCATATGGAATCGATCTTGTCGGCGATGCCGAGTATGGCTCCCGAATCGGTTCCCGGAAGCGGCCCGCCTGAATAGATCGGCATGTAATGCTCTTTGATTGCAGAGGCAACTTCATCCGGCTCTTTGGCGAGCAAGGAATAAATTTTTCCCATAACCCCTTGTAATTTAGGAAATTCAACCACAATATGGCTGACAAGATCAAATTTGCATAAAAAAGCCGCTCTTTGAACCTGCTTTTTAAAATCCGCCCCCCCATCAACAGCATCCGCCAAAAACCCGGCGATCTTTTGAACCCGGATCACTTTTTCATACATGGTACCAAGTTTTGCCTGAAAAAGAACCCTTTTTAATTTTTCCGTCAGATCTTCAATGGAACTTTCCAAATCTTTTTGATAAAAAAACATCGCGTCTTCGAGCCGGGCTCTTAACACCCGTTCATGCCCTCTTGCAACTACAGCCATGTCCTTTGCAGGAGTGTTGTTCACCACAATAAAGCACGGCATAAGCTTGCCGCTTTCGTCAATCACGGCAAAGTATTTTTGGTGTTCGCGCATGGAAGTGATCAATACCTCACCGGGAAGCTCTAAATATTTTATATCAAACTTTCCCGCCGTAACTGCGGGATATTCAACAAGGTTGGTTACAGTATCGACAAGAGCGCTGTCAGGCAGAACCCTGCCTCCAAGCCTGTTTGCGGCTTTTGATATTTTATCCTCTATGCATTTTTTCCTCTGGTCAATATCAGCCAGCACATCCGCAGACTCAAGGCTTTTGATATACTCTTGCGGATTTGAAATTTTTATCTTTCCCGTATGTGTAAACCGATGGCCGAAAGTATACCTGCCGCTTTTTATATTCCCCAGCTTAAAAGAGACAGCGCTGTTTCCAAAAAGGGCCAGAATCGATTGTATAGGCCTTGCAAAATCGAGGCAAAGATCGGCCCATCTCATGGTCTTTGGAAAAGGTATCGATAAAATAGTCTCCGGCAGGATATTTTTAAGAAGTCTCTTTGTCAAAAGACCCGTTTCCGTCCTGGTTGCGCATAGATACGGGCCTTTTTTTGTATTTTTTATTTTTATCCTGTTTACCGGGATGCCGATCTTTTCGGCAAATTTTTCCGTGGCAACGGTGGGCCGACCGTTTGCATTAAATCCCACCTTTTCAGGAGGCCCTGTCACCTCGGTTGTTATCGATTTTTGTTTGGATGCAACATTTTTAATTTCAACTGCAAGCCTTTTCGGCGTTCCAAATGTTGCAGCATCGCCGTGTTCTATGCGGGCATCGGACAATGCCTTTAAAAGATTTGTGGAAAGCGCCTTTAATGCAGGTTCGATATATCCGGCAGGGATTTCTTCGGTTCCTATTTCAAGCAATAATATGTTCATATCTATCTCTTTTTTTATTTCTTTTCCATTTTATCTTTTTCCATTAGTGGGAAACCGACAGCCTCCCTTTGCTTTAAATATTTTTCAGCACAGGCTCTTGCAATATGCCTTATGCGCGCGATATAGCTTGTTCTTTCCGTAACGCTGATGGCTGCGCGCGCATCAAGAAGATTAAAAGTATGTGAACATTTCAGACAGTATTCATAGGCCGGGATAACAAGTGATTCATTGATTATCCTGTTTGCTTCAGCCTCGTATTTATTAAAAAGTTCAAGGAGCATATCGACGTCGGCCTGCTCAAAATTGTATGTGGACTGTTCAACTTCCTGCTGGTGATGCACGTCTTTGTATATAATATTGTCGTTCCATTGCAGGTCGTAAACATTGCCTAACCCCTGGAGATACATGGCGATACGTTCTAAACCATAGGTGATCTCCACGGATACGGGGGAAAGTTCTATGCTGCCGGCCATCTGAAAATAGGTGAACTGGGTAATCTCCATGCCGTCGAGCCAGACTTCCCAGCCAAGACCGGATGCGCCGAGGGTAGGTGATTCCCAGTCGTCTTCCACAAACCTTATATCGTGTTCAAGCGGCTCTATCCCAAGCGCCCTTAAACTCTGAAGGTACTGCTTTTGCACGTCCATGGGAGAAGGTTTCAGTATGACCTGAAACTGGTAGTAGTGTTGCAGCCTGTTGGGATTTTCACCATAGCGGCCGTCGGTCGGGCGTCTGGAAGGCTGCACATAAGCTGCGTTCCATGGTTCAGGCCCTAGAGCTTTTAAAAGTGTAGCCGGATGAAACGTTCCTGCGCCGACCTCCATATCGTAAGGCTGAAGCAGCATGCAACCCTTGCGCGCCCAATATTTTTGCAATGACATTATAATTTCCTGGAAATTCATTTTCTTTCCTCAACAATCCAAACAATTTAAACAGGTTAAACAGGTTTTTTTACTGCTTTTATATAAAACCCCTTTTGAATCAATTTTTAAGTCAAGCAGACAGGCTTCTTGCCTGTCAAAAAGGATTTTTCCCCATGCTTCCCGCAACCTGTCAATTTTTTCCATGTCACCCAATGCCCAGATGCAGCCGCCGCCTCCCGCACCGGTGAACCTTGCTCCGCAACCGTTTTTGACGGCTGAATCGACCAGTCTTCCCCCCATATCATCGAGTACGTCGGGAGTCATCTTCTTTCTTATGGCTGTTTCGTTGTTCATTAATATTAAAGCGTCTTTAAAGTTAAAAACAGATATCGCCTCGACAAATTTTTTTGTGGATTTTACTATTTCGATCCAAAGATTGCGGTTTTTGCCTGAAACAAACTGTTGTATCCATCTTTTATTGATGTTTTTTGATTCATGAGGCGCGCCGCAATAGGCCAGAAGAATGTGCCTTTCAAGATCCTTGAAAAAAGATTTTTTAACAACGCATTCTTGTTTAAACAAAGGCTCGTCAATATTCGAGCGCCAGCGCCATGCATTAACCCCGCCGTATGCTGCTGCAAGCTGATCCTGGAGGCCGCACGGCACGCCTGCCACGCTTTCTTCAATGGCATGGGCAAGTATGGCGGCCTTTTGCCTTGAAATGCCCGTACCGCCCATGGGGCTATCTTTTGAATCGCCCATCTGTTTATAAACTTCTGAAAAGGCCGCAACAAGAGCGACTGCCGCCGCAGAGGAACCGCCTAAAGCGCTGCGCGGCGGTGATGACGATTCGATTACTATGTTTACGCCTTCGGCTCCGAAATAGGCTGCAACGGCAAACATCAGACCGAGGGGATGATCAAAAGGGGCTTTTTCAAGAGGATATTCAACGCTTTCAAACCCCATTGAAGTGACCTTTACCAGCTTTTCATTATGCGGAAGAAGCCTGACCCGTGTTCTCAAGTCGATCGCCAGGTTAAACGTACATGGGAAAAAATGCCTGAGCGGATAATAGAATGTGCTGATATCAAGGGTCCCGCCCATGTCGATCCTGCACGGAGCCGATGCCTCAATATTTTGCATCTCAAGAATTTTTCTCAAATCACCGTTTTTCACTGCCTCATTCCTGACGTAACTGTTTCAAAATTTTCAAACTCTTAGTCTCCCTGCCCAGATGATACGGCACAAATGCCTCAAGAAATTTTGTGCTTTCATTTAAAGCATTATGCGAAAACCTGAGCCTTTTTGCCCTGGCCAAATCACCGTTTCCGACCCACAAAAGCTGTTTAATCGTCCCCTTTGAAAGATATATATTACCTGATGATCCAGGAACGCAGTTTTCACATACAAGTCCGCCTTTTTTAATATTAAAAAAGATTTTATCCGTCTTCATTTTTTTGGTTTCGATTCCGCAGATACAGCAATGCCTCAAATTCGGACAAAAACCGGATATGCTCATAAACCTCATCTGAAACAGGATGCTTACGGCTGATTCCGGCGTTTGATCCAGATCGAGTTCATTTAATACATACTGGAACAGATGATAAAGCCGTATCTGTTTTTTTCCGTCTTCCAGCCATTCATTGATCAATTCAGCCCAGTAGCTTGCATAAGCCGTCTTTTTTATGTCGGCCCTGATTTTCGGAAAAGGGCGCTGCAATGATGCCTCCTGAAGAACAGGAAGCCCTTTTCCACGGCCCGGGCTGCATACCACCTGTAAAACGGAAAAAAGTTCAAGGATGCCTGAAAAGCGTTTTACACTCTTTTTTGCGTATTTTGCGATCGTGGAGATTTTGCCCATGTTTAACGTAAAAAAGGTAATAATAAGATCATACTCCCCGTAATCGATACGGCGAAGCATGATTGCGGGTGTGGAAAAGCTTGCCATGATTCTATATGCCAAGCAGAGTTGTTGCGATTTGAAAATAGAAAAAGACGCTGATGATATCGATGGCCGTTGTTACAAAAGGGCCTGCAGCTACGGCGGGATCGACATTTATCCTTGCAAATATCATCGGCACCATCGATCCTACCAATGCGGCAATGGTCATGGAACTGACTACCGAAACTCCTACGGTTAAGGCAAGAAACAGCATGCTGTACCGGGCCTGTGCCACTATACCGATTAGCGCTCCATAAACCAGACCGAGAATCAAACCGACGGAAAATTCTTTAAAAACAACGGACCAGATGTCTCTTACATGGAGCCGCCCTGTTGCAAGACCCCGCACTACAATGGTGGAGGACTGGGTTCCCACGTTTCCACCCATACCCATAATAACGGGGATAAATGCCGCAAGATATATAAATTTATTCAGACTCTGTTCAAAATGATTTATTATGAAAAAAGCGACTACTCCCCCCATACAGCTTGCAAGCAGCCAGGGAAGACGTATCTTCGTGCTTCTGACAATAGACTGGGTCTCAACAAACTCCTCGCCCACGCCGGCCATTTTTAATATGTCTTCTGTTGCTTCTTTTCTGAAAATGTCGATAACATCATCAACAGTGACTATGCCCACCAGCCTGTTTGTGTCATCCACAACCGGCACGGCGAGAATGTCATAACGCGCAACAATCTTTGCAACTTCCTCCTGATCCATGTCGGTTCTGACGGCAAATACGTCTGTTGTCATAAAGTCTTTAAGGGGTGTTTCAGGCGGAACCACCACGAGCTCTCTTAACGAGCTGACCCCCACCAGTTTGTCGTATTCATCCACCGCATAAAGATAGAACGGCATCTCAACGTCCATATATTCCTTTTGAAGAGATTCGATCGCCTTTTTTGCCGTTGTATCCTCTTTTAATGCGATAAAATCGGGAACCATGATCCCGCCTGCCGTATCATCTTCATAACGGAGCAGATCTTCGACCTCATCGGAACCCTCTTTTTTCATCTTTTCAAGAATCTTGCCGGATTTTTCTTCGGGCATGCGTCCGATCAGATCGGCAACGTCATCGACAGGCATGTGTTCTAAAATTTCAACGACCTCATCCAACTCCATATTCTCAATGAAATTTATGAAATCTACTTCATCAAATTCGCTGAAAAGGGTGGCTTTTTGTTCGACGTCTTCTATCATGCCAAAAAGCTTATGCTGGTTGGAAAGCGATAGAGAACGGAAGAGCACAGACAGATCAGCCCCGTGAGTTTTGTTCACGAGTTTGCGCAAATGGGTCGTAGACCCTCTTCTCAGCAGTCTCTTGATGCTTTCAATAAGTATTTTATTTCGGTCGGTTTCCATCATGGTTTATCCGTCAGATTGCGGAATTTGCAGGTTTATCACCTGCCCGGGTTTTCCCGGAATACTAACGGGTTTGCCGTTCAGGGTCAGTTTGACCCCGCCTGCATTGCCGATTAAAAGGTTAAAACCGGAAGATGCCTCAATCTCCAATCGGTCTCCGGGATTAAGGCTATACTTTTTTGGACTCTGGCAGTCAATAATGACTTTCATCCAGGTTTTTTCGACTGTTATTATCTTTAGCAACAACTTGTTCTGAATATTTTCAGCATACTGTTTTATTGGAGCATCCTTATTAAAAATATCCGATTTTGTGAAATCGGGCTCCATGTTTTGTTTTTCTTTACTGAGCGCCGTGTGGTTTAATATGTCATTTGCGGGCTGCTTGCCATGAAAAGCAGATATAACAAAAACAGATAAAGCAATAATACAACCCGCTAATCCAAAAGATATCAGTATACGAGGCCATGCTTTTATATTTAATATTCTATAACAGATGCAAGAATGCCTCGATTTTTTCCGTGAAACATCGTGCCGGGACATATAAAGTCTAATAACCTCTTTACTGTCCGCACCCACGGCTTCTGCATAGGAACGTAAAAAACCCTTCACATAAACTTCCGCAGGGAGTCGATCATTGTCCTGGGCCTCAATAAGCAGAAGATTGTCTTTTGTTATCCTGGTTTTTTTCGAGACCGTTTCAAGCTCTATACCCCTTTCAAGTCTGACGGTTTTAAGATAACGTCCAAATGAAAGAGACCCGGGTGAAATAGGCTCGGGTGAAAGAGAATTGTTGTCCGGCATTTTTTCCATAGCCACACCAATTTTTTTGAAAAAATTGATTAACGATTAAAATCAAGCTGGATTTTTTACGGGGCCGCCGCAAATACTATCTTATAATTTTGGTCAGAGACCGCTTGCGCAGGTCTTTTATCCATGTGCGAAATTTTTCATCAACTATGTCACGGTAAAGCTTGTCTCTAATATCGGCAGATGCCTCCTCTAAGGATTTTCCTTCAGTCGTGACGATATCCTGAATAAAAAAGATCTGATATCCCTGCTCGGTATCAAGAACAGGCGTGAAATCACCGGCCTTCAGCCCTCTGATCGCATCCTGGAGCTGTGGGGACAGATCGTTTATATTAAACAGGCCAAGGTCTCCTCCTTCGGCAGCCAAACTTGATTCAGAGTAAGTTTTTGCCGTTTCTTCAAAAGATTCCCCCTTTTCTATCTTTTCCATTACCATCTCCATTCTTTTCAATACAGCAAGTTTTTCTTTTTTGTCGGCAAAAATAGGGGCCTTCATGATAATGTTTTTAAGATGGTATTTTTCTTCCCCGCCATACAATTCCTGGTGGCTTTCATAATATGAACTTATATCTTTTTCGGTAATTACGATCCTGGATTTTATCTCAAAATCGATAAGTTTTGCTCTAAGCATCTGTTTTTTTAAATTTTCACGATACTTTTCAAGGCTGGACCCTTCCATGAGCAATTGTTTTCTCAGATCTTCATCAGTATAATAGTTTAGCTCCTTGATATGTTCAATTGCATTGTCAACTTCGTTTTTGCTGATCGAAATGCTGGAACGTATTATCTCCTGATCCGTAAGTTTTTCATCGACAAGTTGATTCAAAATATCCCCTCGAAGCTTAAAGAGAATTTGTTTTTCCTTTTCAGCAGGGTACTCATCCTCTTTGATTTTTCCCAGATAGGGGCCAGTCGCCTGGTTCAAGTCGAAAAGTGTAATTATATCATTATTAACCACCGCAACGATCCGATCAACAATTTTTGCCTCTTTTGCCTCGACAATTGTGAAAAAACCGAACAGACAGCAAACAGCAATATATAAAACACGATATGCAAAACTATTAATTATTTTATTAAAACAAAAGGTTGTCATTATATTTCCAAAATCCCGGCTAAAACTATCTGATTCCAATGGTCCTGATTTGCCCGATTGTCCTGAGCATCATGTAAAAGCTAAAATATTACAACACAATAAAATTTTATCATTGACAACCGGCAAGAAGGTTTCGCGACATTAATAAACAGGCAAAAAGTGTTCAGCCGTTAACATGCTGCGCAATTTCTTTCAAGATGTTTTTGGCCTGAAAAAAAAGACCGGTTGTCCCCTGTTTTAACAGCTTTACTCTAAGCACGTTATCCCTGGTAACATCAAAAAGCTTTCTGCCTGCAGTGATCATGTCAATAATAGCAAAAGAGGATTTCCAGTGCGCTTCCGAAAGGTGAATCAGAAGCTGTGAATCCCTCAAGTCAAGCCTTTTCACCCCTGCTTCTATGGCCAATACTCTAAGCATGATTTTTATCAGAAGATTGGCGGCTTCAACCGGCAATTCGCCAAAACGGTCTTTTAGCTCTATTTTAAAATCTGAAATCTCTTTAAGTGATGCCATTTTTGACAGGCGGCGGTATGCCAAAAGTCTCTGATCAATATCAGGTATATAAGATTCGGGAATAAAAGCGGATATAGTAATATTAATTTCCGGGTCCAGAGGTTCGCAAACCGGTTTTCCTTTTAATTCAGACATTGCATTTTCCATGAGCTTAAGAAACATGTCATAGCCCACCGCGGCGATATGCCCCGACTGGGACGCACCGAGTATTGTGCCGCCTCCCCTGATCTGCAAATCACTCATGGCTATCTGGAATCCTGAGCCGAGATCACTGTGTTCCATCAGCACCTTAAGACGTTTTTTGGCATTTTTGCTTAAAATGCTTTCATTGGGGATAAAAAGATATGCATATGCCTGCTCATCCGACCTCCCAACACGCCCCCGCAACTGGTAAATCTGAGACAGTCCCATCCTGTCCGCCCGGTTTACCAGTATGGTGTTGGCTGAAGATATATCGAGGCCGGATTCTATGATCGTGGTGCAAACCAGCATATCTATCTCTTTGTGCAGGAACCGGAACATTACCTTTTCCAGCTCATTTTCGGTCAAACGACCGTGGGCCACGTCAAGCCTGACTTCCGGTACAAGTTCCTGTAATTTTTTTGCGACAGACCATATGTTCTTGATATTGTTGTGTACAAAAAAAATCTGTCCCTTTCTATTGATCTCCCTTCTAACTGCTTCCGAAATAATCGTATCATCAAATTCTGAAATATATGTGATAATCGCACGGCGCTGCTCCGGCGGTGTTGAAATCACACTTATATCGCGTATGCCCATCATCGACATATGAAGTGTTCGCGGTATTGGGGTTGCCGTTAATGCCAGCACATCTACAGTTCCCTTTATTTTTTTCAATTTTTCTTTATGTTTGACGCCAAACCGCTGCTCCTCGTCAAGAACAATAAGCCCAATATCTTTAAAATTTATATCCTTCTGAAGAAGCCTGTGGGTTCCTATGACAATATCGACCTTACCCGTCTTGATATTATCTATGATGATACGCTGTTCTTTAGCTTTTTTAAATCTGCTTAAACATTCAATATTTACGGAATACCGCTTAAACCTCTCGGTAAAAGTTTCAAAATGCTGCTGTGCGAGCACCGTGGTAGGGACGAGTATTGCGACCTGTTTGCCGTTATTAACGGTTAAAAACGATGCGCGCAGCGCCACCTCGGTTTTTCCATATCCCACGTCACCGCACACAAGCCTGTCCATGGGCATAGATGACTTCATGTCATCTATGACATCATCTATGGCTTTTAACTGATCCGCTGTTTCTTCATATGGGAAACCAGCCGCAAAATCCTGAAAATAACCGTCAAGCTCTTTATAGGCGATACCTTTTTGCACTTTCCGCACGGCATATAGCTTAAGGAGCTCACCGGCAATTTTCTCCACCGATTTTTTTATTTTTGATTTTACACGATTCCATGATTTTCCGCCCATTTTATCGAGGACCGGCACAATTCCGTCCACGCCCATGTATTTGCTTGCCATGTTCATCCTGTAAACGGGCAGATAAAGTTTGTCCTCATCCTTATAGGTTAAAAGCAGATAATCATTTGTTGCTCCCTCTATCTTCATTTTGACCAGGCCTTCATAACGGCCGATGCCGTGTTCGATGTGTACGACAAGATCACTTTTTTTCAAATCTTCAAATGCAAGCAGTTTTGTTTGGAGCTTTTGTCTGTCTGTTCTTCTTCCGTGGTGTTTTGCGCCAAAAATTTCATTTTCGGAAATTATGGCAAGAGATTCATTCTGCCAGAAGAAACCAGAGGAAATCAGGCCAAGACAGACATATACATGCCCGGTTTTTATGCGGGAACTGTCCGGAAAGCCGTCAATAATCTCCATTTGGATATTATACGGCGCCAGAAGCGATGTTAATCTGTCAGCCTGTGACCGGACACTGCAAACAAAAATTACAGTACATCCATACTCCTTTTTGTCATATACCCAGTTTGCAACGGGCGATAACAGGTTGTCTTTTCCCCGGTAATTCTTTATTTCGGCAGATACCGCGCTATTATTTTTTACGGAAAAATTGTACCGGGGAGACGGTTCTGCTCTTTTGTCACATTCTACGGCCACGGGGAGCATTTTAAGGACCAACGGCTTTTTTTGCGAAATTGTCTCTCGCGCTTCCGCCCATCTTAGATAAAGGGCATCCGGTTTAACACAAAGAACATCTTCTTTTAGCGCAGACATATAGCTTTTTGATATCTGTTCTTCAAACTTGTCTGCCGCCTTTTCTAATTCATTCGGTTCGATCAGTGTAAAGATCGCATTTTCCGGAACATAATTAAAAAGAGTATCAAGCCTTGGATAGATTAACGGGATAAGGCTCTCAATTCCGGGGAATACACCCTCTTTTTTGATCTTGTCAATCAGCTCTCTCACCCTGGTTGCGGGCATATCAAAGTCGTATGCATACTCCCTTATCGTCTCGACAATATGATCAATACGCTCCATTTTCAAAATTGTTTCCCTTGCAGGCAGGATAACGGCTTCAGATATACTTTCTGTTTTCCGCTGGCTGGCCGCGGAAAAAAATCTTAAAGAATCAACGGTGTCACCGAAAAATTCTACCCTTACCGGATCAGGATAAAGCGGGGAAAAAATATCGATAATCCCCCCTCTCACACAAAAATCTCCGGGTTCCTCAACGATCGTTGAACGGACATAACCACCCGAAATCAATTTGTTTATCAAAAAATTTTGTTCAATATCTTCTCCAACCATTACAAGTTCTGCGTAATCGTAAATTTCCTGTTTCGGGATAAGTTTTTGCAGCAAACCCTGAACCGTTGTAATCACAATTGCCTCTTTGCCGCCTTCAGTTAACCGGAAAAGAGCGCTGATCCGTCTCGCAGCCGTTTCCGTGTGATAGGAGACAGGCGTAAACGGCAGGATATTGTAAGAGGGGAAATATATGACAGGGGGTGAGATATCTTTTAAAAAAAAATGGAGGTCTTCCAAAAATCTTTCCCCGTCTCTTTGAGAAGGCGCTATAATAATAACAGGTTTTTTCTGTTCAATATATAATTTTGAAACAAGATAAGCCTTTTCAGATCCTTCCAGACCCGAGCATTCAATGTGTGAAGTCCTGTCATGGACTTGCCTGACCAATGAAAACAGTGAAATATTTTCTTGATTTTGTACCATATTAAGATTATTTATTTTAAATGTATGTTGCATTATTGCATGCGCCGGCGTAGCTCAGTTGGTAGAGCAGCTGATTCGTAATCAGCAGGTAGGCGGTTCGAATCCGCCCGCCGGCTCCACTAAATTCAAGTAAATCACGGCTAAAAGCTATAAATAACATTTTGAAGTGATATCTAAAAGAGAATTTGCAGATAATATTGTTTTTATCCGTATTTTCCAGATCGGTATTAACATGACGGCCAAGCCCTTTCTCGCACGGTGCAAGGGTTTAAAATATGAGCACTTATAGACAAAGGAGGCGCATACATGGAAAAAAGTCTTAAAATTAAATCACTTGGGCATGCAGGTTTTCAGATAACATCTGAAAATGGAAGGGTAATAATAATTGATCCCTGGTTGACGGAGAATCCCTTAGCCCCATTTAAAGCTGATGAGATTACAAAAGCCGATTTTGTACTGGTCACACATGATCATTTTGATCATGCAGCGGATGCCGCTCAAATTTTAAAAGCCACAGGTTCACTTCTGATCGGTATGCCCGAAACGGTGGAAAGAATAAAACAGGAGGGTGACCTGCCCGATTCCCAGATTGTTTTTGGAATGGGTATGAATATCGGAGGCACTGTCGTTTTTGACGGTATATCAATAACAATGACTCAGGCCTTCCATTCTTCCCAGACAGCAAGCCCTACAGGTTATATAATAAAGCTCGAAAACGGTTTTA
This sequence comes from Deltaproteobacteria bacterium, assembly GCA_030596405.1. GTDB lineage: Bacteria > Desulfobacterota > Desulfobacteria > Desulfobacterales > JAUVKB01 > JAUVKB01. Next base: position 2,095 of record JAUVKB010000002.1, on the reverse strand, counting down.
CCATTTACCATGCCGGTGACACGGGAATATTTTATTCGATGAAAATCTTAGGTGAACTTTATCCTATTGACCTGGCGTTATTGCCCATTGGTGGTGTTTTTACCATGGATCCGCTACAGGCATCCCTTGCGGCAAAGTTATTGGGTGCAAAAAAAGTCATCCCCATGCATTACAAAACTTTCCCTATTTTGGAGCAGGATACTTCAGCATTTGAAAAAATTATTAAAGAAGAATCCCCCGGCATTGAGGTGGTGGTGCTTGAGCCTGGTAACGAGGTAATGATGTAAAAATAGCGGTTTTTTCTTAAACCAGGGCACAAAGAGACATAACATTTTTAAAAATACGGTAAAAAATTGCTTGATTTTTAATCAGTATTCTATTAATAGCCCTTGCTTATAATAATCCCCAGTAGCTCAGTTGGCAGAGCGGGTGGCTGTTAACCACCAAGTCCGCGGTTCGAGTCCGTGCTGGGGAGCCAGCAATAAATGCAACCCATTTCGAACCGGTTGCTTAACAAATAAAGCCCCGCATCATTGATGCGGGGTTTCGTTTTTCTAAGAGTTGTCTTTTCAAGTAGTTGTGCCTGAATTGCGGCATTACTAAGGTGTCCCCGGAATTGCCACTATCCATTTACATGCGTTTGTTCTGTCCGGATTACGTAATGATGATAACGCATTACCTGCCGCACTGCTCTAAAAGCTTGCCTGGTTTTGGACGAAACCTTTCCTTTACATGTTCTCTACTTATATGCCATAATATTTTTTTTAAAGCTGTATTAAATACAAAAATATCATATTATAAAGAAAATATATAGGGTTAATATGCAGATTTTTTTCTGCTTAATACAATTCGTTGTGTGACAAAAATAATTACGCCAGAAAGGTTCCAATATGAAAATTAGCTCAATGCGGTTGACTGATTTCAGCCCTATCAAACATTTTGCAGTAGAAGGTCTTGGAAATACTGTGATTATCGCTGGTGCAAATGGTTCGGGTAAGACTAGGCTGAAGGATGCAATTGTTTCCATAATACAAGGGAATGCTTTGATGGACATGACCATTCAGTCTACCAGACCGGAGGAGGAAGCGGAGAAGTATTTCAATGGTAGTGAAATTAAAATTTCAAAAGGAACTCCTAGTCAGGCATTAGCCAAATATATTAATAGCCGGACATATGGCTCCAGCAGATATGTAGGATCTCTAGTTCAGATAGATTCAACAAGAAGTGTGCAAGCAGTTAAATACAGTCAAGTAAATTGGCTTGGCGGCGACCCCGATGACGTTGAAGGAGTCGGAAATTATTACTTTTCTACATTTACAAACAGATGGCAACAATTTGTAAATTATATCCACCAAAAATCTGCGGCTAGAGATAAGAAGTTAGCAGAGGTAATGAAATCTGATCCTCTGCAGACCGGAACTGAAATACTTAGTAAATACCCAGATCCATTTAAAAAATATCAAAAAATATTTAAAGAAACTTTACCAGGAAAAGAGCTTCTTGATATCAACCCAGCAAAACCGGCTGAGTTTCAATACAAGACTCCAGATGGTTTAACCCTACCCTTTAGAAGCCTTAGTTCTGGCGAACAGGAAATAATCAAGATTTTATTTGATGTTGCGCGAAAGGATATTCGACATTCCATTATAATTGTCGATGAGCCTGAATTGCACTTACACCCAACTCTTGCATTTCAGTTAATTGAATCACTCAAGGGGATTGGAGACCACACCAACCAATATATTTTCCTGACCCACTCATCGGATTTGATTTCTACTTATTACAGTACTGGAGATGTTTATTTTATAGACTCATCTCAAACCGGTGAAAATCAAGCACATAGACTCGGAGATATCGTCAATGAGCATCCAGATTTGGTCCAAGTTGTTGGGCAAAATTTGGGCCTGTTTGCAGTCGGAAAAAAACTAGTTTTTGTAGAAGGAGAAGATTCAAGTATTGACAGATTAAGTTACCAAAAAATCGCCCAAAGTGTTGATCCTGAAATTCGCATTTTACCAGTTGGTTCAGTTTTAAATATCATGGCGTTAAACAACATCGAACAGCAAATAAGGCAGGCTGTTTTTGGTATCGAGTT
>JAUVKB010000154.1 GCA_030596405.1 Deltaproteobacteria bacterium | reverse complement strand
CATTTTCTTTTCCAATACCCTTATGGCTGCCTGGCCTCAGTTTCAAAAAGATGAGGTCAACACCGGTAAAACATCGGATAATGCCCCTACAAGCCAGCCTGCAAGTGCCTGGAAGCAGTTTGTATACAGCAGCGGCGGCATCGGCATAGAGGTAACTCCCATAGTTGTTGAAGATATTGTCTATATTTACGCAGGCGACAAGTTGTGCGCATTTCACAGGGTTACAGGCAGTTTAATATGGCAAAGTAATTTGTCCGGTCATGGAACGCTTCAGGTTTGCACACCGGCATATGCCGACGGCAGAATTTTTGTTGCCGCCTTTGACGGGTATGTGTTCGCCTTTGATGCCTTGTCAGGTGATAAACTGTGGGAAAAAAAGGTGGCCCAGTTTAATTTCCAGTGCCCGATAACCTGCCATAACAACAGAATTTATATCGGTGAAGGGGGAACCGGAGGCGACTATAATCGTTATTTATGCTTAGACGCTGAAAGCAACATGATTTGGGAATATTCCGCGCCAACCTCCGGCTTTCTCTGGTGCGGGGCCTCGATCATTGAAAATCACATTGTATTTGGAAATGTGGACGGTGTTTTGACCAGTCTTGACAAGAATAACGGCACTCTGGTGGATCTGCTGGATTTAAACGGTATAAAACCTGATGTGGGACAGATTCGAGCTTCCGTCAGCTATCATGACGGCTATGTCTACACCACATCACAATCAAGCGCAACAGCTGGCTATATCTGGAAAATCGGATTTAATCCGTTAACCGGAGATTTTACAGGTCATGAATGGAGCATTCCCATAGGGTTCAGCACTTCAACCCCGGTTGTTTATCAGGGGAAGGTCTATGTGGGGGAGGGAGAGCATGGTTTTCCCGGCAGCTTTATCTGTCTTGACGATCAAAGCGGAGAAATCATCTGGTCTTATCCGGTACCACGCGGGGTGAAATCGTCTCCGGCTCTATCGCTTCAGGATGGGAAAGCATACATCTATTTTACCGCTGCCCAGGTTGATGGTTCAATTTATTGTCTTCAAGATGACGGAACTTTAAAATGGAAATACAATCCACCGGATGAAGGATATATTCTCCAGGGCGCAGCCATATCAGACGGCGCTGTTTTTTTCGGCACCAGCGGGGGATATCTTTATTGCCTGAAAACAGCTTTGGACTCGGATATCAACCTGGACGGCTGCGTTGACACACTGGATCTGATAATGCCGGGACAACACTGGGGCGAGTCGGGTTTGCCGGGCTGGATAAGAGAAGATGTAAACAGGGACGGGACTGTTGATATTCAGGACATGACCTTAATTGGACAAAAATGGGGCATGATTATCTAATTTGTCTTGATAAGCATATTAACAGGTAAATCCGCCATGCGTTTGTCAAATTACCAGCAGTTTTTCAATTTTTTAAGGAGGTAAAAGCACATGAAAAGGATAACTAAAGGATGGGAAGTTTGGACAGTAGTCTGCTTGATGTTTACCAGCATTGTTTTTACAGATTCTTGTCAGGCAGACTGGTTTCAGTTTCAAAAAGATAAAATAAACAGCGGGCAAACTCAAGATCTTGCGCCGATAACTTCTCCTTATGTTGCATGGAGCTCTTTTACACATTATGCCGGTACTCATGGCATAGATGTCACTCCCATTATCGCCGAGGGGAAGGTCTTTACCGTTGATGTTGATGAATATGCCTGGGCATTTGACATTGAAAACGGCAATGCACTCTGGAGCACGCCGCTGATGTATGGCCCAAGATATAACCTGGCGACTCCGGCTTATGGGGAGGGCAAAGTTTTTTTTGCCACTTCAACAGGCTATATATATGCCTTAAACGGATCGAACGGAGGGATACTCTGGAGCGGCAAATTAACAGAAGGCCTGTTTCAGGAGGAAGAGCTTACCACACAGATCGTCTATACGGAGGGGAAGGTTTATGTGGGAAGCTGGGAAGGTGTATATTATTGCCTGGATGCTGCCGGTGAAGGCACGGACCCTAAGATTCTCTGGGAATATCAGATTGATAACGGCGGGTATGACTGGTGGTCCGGACCGGCGGTGATCGGAGATTATATCCTTTTCGGCGATACGGAATCTGTGATTGTCAGCCTGGACAAAGATACGGCCGCGCCCAAAGATGATCTTAATTTATCACAGCATTACGGCATAGAGGCCGGTTCAATCCGTTCGGCTATTGTTTTTAATTCTTCACTGAACCGGATCTATCTTACCTCAAAAAACGGGTATGTCTTTGCTGTCGGGTTTGACTCTGCAACAGGCAATTTTGATACTTCAGACGGTTGGTTAGCCTCTGCCGGAATCTACAGTGCCTCCACGCCGGCATTTTATGATGGGAGGCTCTTTGTGTGCACCGGGAGTTTCTGCAAGCAGGGAAGCCTTTTATGCCTTAATGAAGCCGATGGAACATTGCTCTGGAGCCATGAGTTCGGCAGCTACGGCTCCGAGGCTTCCCCCGCGCTTTCGATTCAAAATGGCGAGCCGTTTATCTATATAGCTACCGATACGGCAAACGGCGCTTTTTATTGCTTTAACAAAGACGGACAGATGATGTGGGAGCATATCCCCGATCACCCGGAATACATCCTTCAGGGAGCGGCGATTTCAGGGGGAAAAGTTTTTTTTGGAAATGATGCCGGCTATCTCTACTGTCTGGAAACGGCTTTTGACTGGGACGTTAACTGTGACGGCAGTGTAAATGTGCTTGATCTGACTTTAATAGGGCAACATTTTGGAGAGACCGGAGAGCCGGGATGGATCAGGGAAGATATAAATGATGACGGAAGTATAAATGTAGGCGACATGATTCTGGTGGGTCAGCACTGGTGTGGGTAAAATGAAAAAAAATTATACTATTTTATTAGTTGTGTTGTTTTTTGCGATTTTATCTGTTGCACGGGCTCAGGATACAAAGGAGCCGGAGGATGCCGCTAAAACGGAAAACAAGGAAGAAATTACAAAAAAGGATAAAAAAACGGAAGTAAAGGCGCTGGAACTGGAAGAGATGGTGGTAATCGGTCGGAAAACAGGCGCTTCCTTGAGCAAAAAGATGGAAGGCTCGGTGACAGTAGTGACCGAAGATGACATTATAAAAAGACAAAAAATGACGGTGTTGGAGGTTCTTCGCGAGGTTCCCGGAGTGGACGTTGTTCAAACCGGAGGACCAGGCAGAACAGCATCGGTATTTATCAGGGGCGCAAGATCCGAACATACCCTTGTTTTAATAGACGGAGTGGAGATGAACGATCCGATTTCACCGGGACGGTCTTATGATTTTGCCAATCTCACCACCGACAATATTGAATATATAGAGATTCTTCGCGGCCCGCAAAGTCCGATTTACGGTTCAAACGCAATCGGCGGCGTTATTAATATTATTACCAAAAAAGGAGAGGGAAAACCGAAATTTTCCATAACCGCTGAAGCCGGTTCTGAAAACACTTACAGGGAAACCGCCGGCGGCAGCGGAGGAAATAAATGGGTCAACTACTCGGTCTCGTTTACCCACGTTGAATCCGACGGAATTTCTGCGGGCAGCGATAAAATCAGAGATACCGGAGGATTTTCCATTGGCGGCACTGAGATCAACAATGAAAAAGACGGCTATAAAAACAGTTCTTTTTCCGCGCGGCTCGGGCTTGTCCCCTTTGAAAATTTAGAAACCAATTTTACCTTCAGGTACATGGATTCTGAATCTGATATTGATGACCACGCAGGATCCGGCGGCGGCGACCCAAACTACAAGCTTGACTCCGAGCAATTGTTTTTCAGGGCAGAGCCGTGCCTTCTTCTTTTTGACGGTCGCTGGGAACAGAAATTCGGTTTTTCTCTGACAGACCAGCGCAGGGACTATTGCAATCCGGCGGACGAGTATCATTACCTGAGTGAGGAGTATGGGACTGTCTATGACAGCAAGTGGATTAAATTCGACTGGCTCCACAATTTTTACATAACTGAAACCAATACTCTGATTATCGGTTTTGAAACCGAGGAAGAAGAGGGAAAGTACACATACTATTCCGACAGCCATTCCGGGCGGTACGAATACAGATATCCGGTAAGAACAGCCAGGACAGACAGTTGTTATATCCAGGATCAGTTTAAGCTGGGGGATTTTTTTGTCACCGTGGGCGGCCGTTATGATGATTATGAGCAATTTGATTCAAAATTTCTACATCGCATAGCTTCCGGATATATGTTTGGAAAAACAGGGACAACCATCAAGGCTTCCTGGGGCACGGGATTCAAGGTGCCTTCCCTTTTCCAGCTCTATTCCCTCTGGGGGCATGAAGATCTTAAGCCCGAAAAGACAAAGGGATGGGACGTCGGAATAGAACAGCGATTCTTTGATAACCTGCTGGAAATCGATATAACATACTTTAGAAACGACTTTGAGGAACTGATCGACTATAACTACTGGCAGGGTTATATCAATATTGCCGAAGCAAAGACAGAAGGCATAGAGGTTTCCATTTCAGCCTACCCGACAGACGATTTACAGGTTATAGCAACCTATACCTACACAGAATCGGAAGATAAGGAGACAGGCGAGCAACTCAAGAGAAGACCTAGAAATAAAGGGAGTCTCAACATAAATTACCGGTTTTTTGAAAAGGTCAATTTAAACCTCGGCGCGGTCTATGTCGGAAAAAGATACGACTGGGTTCCGTGGCCGACCTTAGGCGAGGTAGACGCTTATACCCTGGTCAATATTGCCGGTTCTTATGACATTACAAAGTATTTTAAAGTTTTCGGCCGCGTGGAAAATCTGCTGGATGAAGATTATGAAGAGGTCTGGGGATATGGCACGCCGGGCGTTTTCGTATCCGGGGGAGTAACAATATCTTTTTAAGACCCCTGTTGCCGTTAAATTTGACCTTTAGATAAAATTAGATAAAAAAAGCAAAATAGTGCAAGCATTTAACAAAAATATAAGATATTCTTTTTTGAAATGAAATAGGCAAACAAAAGGCTTTTACAAGATGTTGTTTTTACAAGATGTTTAATTTTGCAAAGGCCTTAAATAAGGGAAAGCGGTTAAAAGCCGCTGCTGCCCCGCAACTGTGTGCGTAGATCTGTACCAAGCCACTGTCTGTAAAAGACGGGAAGGCGCAGAAAGATTGCTTGAAAAAGCGATCTTCGCAAGCCAGGAAACCTT
>JAUVKB010000064.1 GCA_030596405.1 Deltaproteobacteria bacterium | reverse complement strand
TTATTGATTGCCCAGTCCATTCTGCCGGCCGCAGTCCGGGCATTGCCAGGTTATTCCGTTACACGACATTCCCCAGAAGTTTTCAAGCATGCAGGTCTGGCAAATACTGAATCCGCATTTGCATCTCCAGCAAAAAAGTGGGTTTCTGCCGCAGCAAACGCAGTTTATTTCTTTTGCTTTTCGGCGTTTTTCCCTGTATGTCATTTTATTTGCAGAATTTTGCATGTTATGGATAAAATAGCAAAACAGATGACTTTATTCAATATTAAAAAAGGCCGGGGGGTTAAACCGGCGCCCAAATGCCCATGAATAAAGAAAAAACGATATACTTTATAGACGGAAGCGCATATATTCATCGCGCGTACCATGCGATTCGCGGGCTGTCCAACTCAAAGGGGCTTCCAACAAATGCCGTTTTCGGATTTGCCAGGATGATTTTAAAATTTTTTAAAGATCGTTCCCCGTCCTATGCGGCGGTCCTGTTCGACACAAAGGGGCCGACATTCAGGCATAAGATATATAGCGATTACAAGGCAAACCGTCCACCCATGCCGGAAGACATGTCAGTTCAGATTCCGTACATAAAAGAAATTACAAGAGGATTTAACATACCGTTTTTCGATATGCAGGGCTATGAGGCGGACGATCTCATCGGTACGCTTTCCGCAAAGGCTCAGGAAGCCGGGTTTTTTGTGGTGATGGTTACAGGGGATAAGGATTTCATACAGCTTGTAACAAAAAAAGCGGTTATCTGGGACCCCATGAAAGAAAAGACCATAGATATTGACCTCATAAAGGAGACTGACGGAATCAAGCCGTGTCAGATGATTGATGTTATGGGACTTTCCGGCGACACGTCGGATAATATTCCAGGCGTGCCAGGAATCGGGAAAAAAACCGCGCTTTCACTGATACACAGCTATGGCAGCATGAAAATTTTATATGAGCAGGTCGATAAGATTACAAAGAAAAAATTGCACGATAATCTTGTAAAATATAAAGATCAGGCATTTTTGAGCAGAGAGCTTGTTACAATAAACACAAATTCGCCCATATCATTTAACCAGGAAGACTTCAGATTAAAAGGCCCGGATAATGCCGGGCTTTCCGTTTTGTTCAAGGAACTGGAGTTTAAACAATTACAGCAAGAGTTTCAGACGCCGGCTGATCTCAGTAAAAAAGAATACAAGGCGGTTGGGGACTTTCGCTTACTTGCCGATCTGGTTGCATCGCTTGAAACCGCCGGGGTATTTGCCTTAGACACTGAAACAACGTCAAAAAATCCCATGAAAGCAAAAATTGTGGGGCTCTCTTTTTCAATGAAATCAGATGAGGCGTTTTATATACCCTGTGCGCATGATTATCCCGGCGTGCCTGACCAGCTTGACCTTAAAGATGTTCTGGATATGCTTAAACCCGTCCTTGAAAACTCCGAGATCAAAAAGGTCGGCCAGAACATAAAATATGACTGGATGGTTTTATTACGTCACGGGATAAATCTTTCCGGTGTAATATTTGATACCATGCTCGCATCCTATCTTATCAATCCTTCAAAACGGGCGCACAACCTGGACCAGATTGCGCTTGATTTTCTTGATCATACAACTATTACATACAAACAGGTCACGGGAGGGGGGAAAAATGCTTCCGGTTTTACGCATGTTCCCATAGAAAAGGCCGTGCCTTATGCGTGCGAAGATGCGGATATTACCCTTTTAGCTTATAATGTTCTTTTGCCTGAACTCGACAAGCTATCCCTTACAAAACTTTTTGAGACCGTGGAGATGCCCCTTGTGCCTGTTTTGATGAAAATGGAAATAAGAGGTATATGCATTGACAAAGAAAGGCTGCGGATTCTTTCAAAATCGTTTGAACACCAGCTTGAACAGATTGAAAAAAAAATATATTCACTGGCGGGAGAAGAATTCAATATTAAATCGTCACAGCAGCTTGGCAGGATACTCTTTGAAAAGCTCAGGCTGCCTGTTCAGAAAAAAACCAAGAAAAAGACGGGATATTCGACGGATGTCGACGTCCTGACAACACTATCCGCCGAACACGAACTCCCGGAATTGATCTTAAGGCACAGAACCCTGGCAAAACTTAAATCAACATATGCAGACGCTTTGCTTGAGCTTGTCCATCCGGAAACGGGGCGTATCCACACCTCGTATAATCAGACCGTTACCGCTACGGGACGCCTTAGCAGTTCCGATCCGAATTTGCAGAATATTCCAATACGCACAGCCGAAGGAAGGGAGATCAGAAGCGCTTTTATACCTCAAAAAGGCTGGCTTCTTGTTTCAGCGGATTATTCCCAGATTGAACTCAGAATTCTGGCGCACTATTCGGATGACAAAATTCTGATAAAGGCGTTTATGGAAGATGAGGATATCCACACACGCACCGCAACGGAAGTATTTCAGGTTTTCCCTTCATTTATTACGCCTGAGCTCCGGCGGCAGGCCAAAACAATCAATTTCGGCATTATCTACGGAATGAGCGCTTACGGGCTTTCAAAATCGCTGGGAATAAGCCGGAAGATGTCGGATACATATATAAAAAACTATTTTGCAAGGTATAAAGGGGTTAAAAGCTTTATAGATCAAACTATCAAAGAGGCCGGAAGGACAAAAAAAACAAGTACGCTTTTAGGCAGAATCCGTCTTTTGCCGGATATCAACAGTTCCAACAGAAACGTGCGCCAATTTGCCGAGCGCACGGCGATTAATACGCCCATTCAGGGAACCGCGGCAGACCTTATAAAGATCGCCATGATAAATGTAAATGCTGCATTTGAGGAAAAAGGTTTTAAAGCTGCAATGCTTCTTTCAGTGCATGATGAAATTGTTTTTGAAGTGCCGCCGGATGAACTCGACGAAGTAAATTGTCTTGTAAAAAAAATTATGGAAGGGGTTTGGGATCTTAAAGTGCCCCTTAAGGTAAACATTGAAAGCGGGACAGACTGGGCTCAGGCCCATTAGGAAATCGGGAGCTGCTTTTCTTCTCCCTTTCTTTTTTTATCTTTTTTGTCCGGCTCTTTTTTGTCCGGCTGCCCGGATTGTTCATTTTTTTTAACAGCGTTTTCTACGGTATTGTAAATATCTTTGAATGTTTCATGGAAGCCTGTCGGGGAAATTCTTCCGGCCTCGATAAATTTAACAACTATTTCCTTGGTGGCTCTAAGAATTTGTTCATCAATGGAACCCATTTAATACACCTTTTTTATTTTTTTACTTTTATTGTTACGACGCCATCATAATCGGGTAAAACAAAATGTCTGAAAAAAATATTGGCTGCCACATAAAGGATCCGGATGAAATCAAGACCGATGTTCTTGAACCCATAGCATATGAATACCAATCTATAAGGGATATTGATATTACAATAAAACAGCCCGAATATACATCAGTATGCCCTATGACAGGGCTTCCTGATACGGGCTGTATAACAATAAAATACCGCCCGGACAAGAAAATTATTGAATTAAAGTCGCTGAAATTTTATCTGTTGCAGTACAGAAACGTCGGGATTTTTTATGAACATGTCGTCAACCGGATTCTGGATGATATTGTTTCTGTAATCAATCCCAAGTGGATTGAAGTAACAGGAGATTTTACAGCAAGAGGCGGAATCACTTCAAAGGTTTCAGCATCATATGAAAAGGAAAATGCAAATTCATAAAATAAAGTCCAATGTTCCGGCAAGCCCCATCATTTTTGTTTTAATTCTGCTTTTAGTTGTCATTCCGGCAAGCGGGTGTTCTTTTTTTTCAACCATCAAAAAAACAACAAAATTAATAGCTCGCGATCTCCATATAGAGGGTTCTGATTTAAAAAAGATGGCCGGCATTGCATATTTTGAAAACAGGACATTTTTTACCATTCAAAATTTTAAAGAGTCGTTTCATAAAAGTCTTACAGAGTCCTTAACAGATGCATGCCATAACCTAATTCTTATGGAACCTGATGATTCGGGATATCCTGATTTACTATCCAGTCAACCGGTACAGGGGACCGGCAGGATCGATAATATTGCGCTGGCCGATGCGGGCAAAAAGCTTGGTCTTAATGCAATTGTAACCGGCGCTCTGATCGATATCAGCGGGGCGGAAGAAACAAAAGGGATTCTTTGGTTCAAAAAGACTGAAAATATTGTTCGGGTTATGATAAATATTGAAGTCTATGATACGGAAACAGCCGCGAAACTTTATGATAAAAACTATGTCCGCAAGATAGAGGTTGAAAAGCCGGAGCTGAATGCAATTAAAACAAAGACAATAAAAGACCTGCCTTTATTAAACGATGCTTTCACTCAGGTTGCGGCTTCCATGGGGCAAGATGTCTGTGAAGTAATATGCGCCCAGCCGTGGCGCGGATATATCATTTCCACTGCCGGCAACAAGGTCGTTTTATCAACCGGAAAAAAAGCCGGACTTTTGCCTGATGATATATTCGAAGTTTATGACTGTGAAAAGATAATAAAGGGCACGGACGGCCATTGTTTCGTAATTCCCGGGTACAAAACAGGAGAAATAAAGATTACCACAGTTTATCAGGACAGGGCGGAAGCAGTAATTTTATCAGGGGAAGGCATCCGTGAAGGAAGTTCGGTAAGCCTGAAAAATGATTCTGAAAAACAATTCTAAAAATAGAGTTGAATAAATAAAATCATTCGGTCCCCGTTAACAGACACCCCCGTTTTATAATTTCATTGCCGAATTCATCCCTTATTCTGTCGATTACCCTGTCAAGTTTTTCCTGTTTTTCGATTTTCCGATTTGTAAACAGCGCAAGTTGCCGAGCGCCTCTGGTCAAATTCGATACGCCTACCCCAACCAGTCGGATTTTGCGGTCTATCTTCAAACCATCCAGCAGATCTGATGCTTTTTCAAATATGGTTGCCGTACTGGATGTGGGGACATTAAAAGTTTGACTGCGGGTTGCTGTCTTAAAGTCTGCAAATTTAATTTTAAGGGTAATTGTGCGTCCCATATATTTCCGTTTTCTTAAATCTTTTCCCACCCTTTCTGCATGGACAAGCAGATACTTCTTAAGTTCTATCATATTGCTTACGTCATGAGAGAATGTCTTTTCAGCGCTAAACGATTTCGGCTCTGAATCTGAAAGCACGGGAGAATGATCAATGCCTCTTGCATGATCAACAAGCTTCTTCCCAGCCTTGCCCAACAGGTCTGTCCAGAAATTTTCCGGAAATTGCAAAATATCTGACGCGGTCTGGATATCATGTTTTTCCAGGACATCAAGTGTTTTGGCTCCAACTCCGGGAATTTTTTTAACCGGCAATCGGAGCATAAATTCCCGGACCTCACTTTCATCGATTATAACCAGGCCATCTGGTTTTTGAAGATCAGAGGCAATTTTGGCCAAAAATTTATTAGGAGCAATACCAACCGAACAGGTCAAACCGATTTTTTTTAAAATGCTGTATTTAATATTTTTTGCGATAGCTTCCGGACGGCCAAGCAGTTTCGCTGTTCCGGTGATATCAAGATAGGCTTCATCTACTGAAGCCTGCTCCACAACGGGAGAATACCCGCGTAAAATTTCCATAATATGTTGAGATATCTGTTTATAGCGCTGCATGCGGACAGGCAGATATATCCCGTCAGGGCACAGTTTTCTGGCCTTAAATATAGGCATGGCTGAACAGACTCCGTAATGCCTGGCCTCATAAGACGCGGCCGACACAACCCCCCTGTTACCTACACCCCCTACAATTACAGGCTTGCCGACCAGTTCAGGCCTGTCCAGACATTCGACGGAAGCATAAAAGGCATCCATATCAACATGCAAAATGTCTCTTTTTATAACTTTCTCCATCGTCTTTATTTTTTTACAGCATAGCTTCCATTATACCTGTAAACGATTTCTCATTCACATTTAAATTGTTCATATAAGATTTTATAATTTTTAATGCTTCATATTCAGACGAAATATGCTTTATGGATTCACGAAAACCACTGCTGTATCGCATCCCTTTTACAAACCAGCCGAGACGGCTTCGCATCATATAACAAGCGTTTTTTTCACCAAAGTATTTCACCGATGTTTTAAGATATCTTATCATAACTTCAAAACGGGAGAAAAGCTCTGTATGAGACATACATTCATGCCGGATCAGAGCGTTTAGCCGGGAAAATATCCAGGGATTGCCGATGGCGGCCCTTCCGATCATAACCGCATCACAGTCTGTTTTATCGAGCATCAGCAAGGCATCTTCAGGCGCCTTAATATCCCCGTTTCCGATAACCGGTATTGAAACACGATTTTTTATCCCGGCGATAATCGACCAGTCCGCCAGGCCACTGAACCCCTGGGAAGCGGTTCGCGGATGTATGGAAATAGCGTCAACACCGCATGCTTCGGCAATTTCGGCTATTTTAAAGGCCTGCTCTCCTGATTTATCCCAGCCGGTTCTTATTTTTATGGTCAACGGCATATTAACGGATTTTCTTACGGATTTAATAAGCGCCTCCGCCTTTTCCGGTGTTTTCATCAGAGCGGCTCCGGCCCCTGTCTTGAGCACTTTTCTTACGGAGCAACCAAAGTTGATATCGATTATATCCGCGCTTGATGCCTCAACAATGGTTGCGGCTTCGGCCATTACAGACGGGTCAGAGCCGAATATTTGAACGGACAAAGGTTTTTCTTCGGGAAGGCTGTCGAGAAGTCGCTTTGTTTTATAAGAATTACGGACAAGTCCGTTTGCGCTTATCATTTCGGAACAGACCAGCGCACAACCCTCTTTTTTGGCAATCAGCCGAAAAGGCAGGTTGGTGATGCCGGCAAGAGGAGCCAAAATTGTAACATTGTCAAGCTGAACCGAACCAATTTTCATCTATTTACCCTTTCCGCGCAAAAATTTGCGTTTTCTGCGGGAAACTTTTTACGGAACCGCCTGAAACCGGATTTGCATAACAGAATAAACAATTGTGATAACACGGGTGAAACTGATACGTTCCTATATCAACAGAAACCATGCAGCCGCATCCATTCTTAACCCTTTGGCCCATATCTCTTTTAAGTGAAAGATGACCGCCGAATATTTCTACCAGAAGGTCATTGGGTATGCACGAACTTTTTGTAACCCCTGAAGTTGCAGGCAGTAAATCAAGGAGTTCTTTTTCGCAACAGGTTCTAAGACTGATGCTTCTTTTTTTAAGCTCGGCCGCCATTTTCCGAACAATATTTTTTTTGCTTTCCATAGGCGGGTCAATAAATGAAAAACCCCGCATTGATACAAGCCTTTTTAAGATTTTAGGGTAATGATCCATAAAGCTTGTTATGCATCTTTTGACACCAGACTCGGAAGCTTTATCTGCAATAGATAAAAAATCTTTAAGATTGTTCTTAAGTCCGCCTTGTTTTTTTGTTTTGTAAAAGCAGACAGGATCAAATCTCCAGTTTATACTCCTTGCACCAAAGTTGCTGCTGAGAAAATCGAGCTGGTCAAGACGTTCTTTTAAAAAAGGCACATTCGGCTCAAGCAAAGGCGAGTCTGAATTTATGGTAAAGTTAAAAAAAAGATTGTAGCCGGTTTTTACAAGTTTTTCTCCGAATCCCCCTTTAATAAACGGCCCGAAATTTTTTGACCAGAATACGATTGTATGGATATTATCAGGCGTGGCGGGATGAATGGAGACATGCCGGTTATATGGGTTTATTACTTCAAAGCTTCCTTTTTCAATCCGCCTCATAAACCAGTCCATATAAAATGCCGGTATATCGGTTCTTCTAGATGCTGAAATTACTATTTTGGCTGAAGTATTCATCGATATTTACAAAAAAAGTCGCCGGAATTGAAATGCTATTTTTTCTTTAAATCAGCCAGAAATATTACATTTGAAGTTCCGGAGCCATTTTGTTTTTGAGGGGATATGCCGGGGATGTTTTGAGTTTTCGGCTTATCCGGGCAAACAACCTGTTCCATGCGGATCTTTTGCCCATCCATTATAAACTCTGCTCCGTCTATATAGGAATCCCTTAACGTCCATGTTACTGTTTGAAGCGGCACCTTGAGGATAAGCAATTTTACATTATACCAATCCGGTTTTATATCAGGAGAGATATCTTCTATCCTGGCAAAAAAGACCGGCGCATCTTCAGAGTAAATAATTACAACATCGTTTTCTTTTGTCATATTCTCATTTATCATTTTTAAATCCCCGGGAATAAAAATTGGTTAATTTGCCGTCTTTTCCCTCTACGACTATCAGACACTCCACCCCGCTGGTTTTTTCCACCAACTCAAGTCCCTTTTTATGACCCAGAACCATTACTGCCGTTGCAAGTCCATCGGCAAATACGCATGTGTCAGCCATAATTGAAACACTTGCAACGCTGTTTGTCACGGGACATCCTGTCCTGGGATCTATTATGTGGGAGTAGCGATTACCTTCCGTCTCGAAAAAGTCCCTGTAATCACCGCTGGTTGCCAGGGCTCTGTCACGCAGGGCTACAATTTCCCATACCTGATTGAAAGAAGCGTATATTTTAGGCGCGTTAATACCGACTCTCCATTGCTTTCCGTCTTTTCTAAGGCCTGAGGCAAAAACTTCGCCACCGATCTCGACAAGAAAGTCTTTTATGCCGTTTTTTCTAACCAAAGCTGAAATCTGATCAACCGCATACCCCTTTGCAATGGACGCAAAATCGATGGATATTAAAGGGTTCCTTTTAAACAGATACTTGTCTTCAGAAATTCCGATGTAATTAAAACCGGTTTGAGCTAATAATTTATCTATTTTTTTCCTTGCGGGTATCTCTTTTTTTGTTTCCGAGCTTCCAAACCCCCATAGATTTATCAACGGCTTTATAGTGCCGTCCCATGCCCCGTTTGTCAGTTCATAGAGATTGCAGGCCACAGTCATAATGTAAAAAAAATCATCTGAAGGATAAAATTTTTCTTCAACATGATTAAATGCATTAAACTTGCTGATTTCGCTGTCTTTTATGAATGTAGACATGCTTTTGTTTATATTTTCAAGCTTGTCGTCAATTTTTTCTTTGAGGTCTGATACGCTGTTAAAATATCCTGTGACAATCTTAACGTGGTAGGTTGTGCCCATGGTTTTCCCTGAAAGCAGGGCTTCTTTTTTTGCAGAACATCCCGCAAACAATAAAAGAAGGGAAATAAATACAGATATTTTAATATGCTTTTTCATGTCATCAGGATTCTCTGTTTACTACCAAAATGAAATCTAATCCTGCGCCAGCAATTCCTCGGCAAGATTGCTGTAGTCGCATGCTCCGTAGCTGCTCTGCCTGAAAAAAACCACGGGCTTGCCGACATCCGCACTTTCCGCAATCGTGGTATTTACTCTGATTACCGTGTCGAAAAGCAAATCTTTGTATCTGTCGTCATTTTTTAGTTGTTCCATTATACGAGGGCTGATCCGTGTCCGTTTATCAAAAAATGTGGCGACTATCCCGGTTATATTAATATCGGGATTTATCTCCTCTTTTACCGTATTAATCGTATCAAAAAGTTGTTCCAAAGCTCCAAAAGCGTATGGATGCGTCTGGCAAGGCACTATAACCTCATTTGCACAAACAAACACATTAACCGTTAAAAGAGAAAGGCTCGGCGGTGTATCCAGAATGATGAAATCATATCCGGCAGTTATACTTTCAAGAGCCTCCGCCAATCTGTTTTCCCTTCCTTCTTCATCGATCAGCTCAATCTCCGCCCCTGCAAGATCGACATGGGACGGAATCAAATCAAGCCCTGTCCATTTTGTATGGAGTATAGAATCTTCAGGGGAAATCGATTTATCATCCGTAATAAGATCATAGGTGGTCAGCATTTTTTCATCAATTTCAACGCCAAGCCCTTTAGTCGCATTAAACTGTGGATCCATGTCGACCACAAGCACCTTTTGACCTTTCCTGGAGAGAGCGGCTCCAAGATTTATAACAGTAACGGTCTTACCTACGCCCCCTTTTTCATTCACTATCGCAACAACTCTGGTCTGTTTTGTATCCATAGCAAAACACTCCCTTAAAATTTATACAGCCAACTTTATCTCTTCTCTTATCCTGTCTATCCTTTTGCCTATTTTCACAGAGATAAGCTCCACCTCTTTAAGCGTTCTCAATGCCTGTTCCTTATCAATCCGTTTTTCGCCGACCAGTTCCACTATCTTTGAAAGATCCGCAGCATAAACCTGAAACCGGTCGATTAGCGCTTCGTAAAAATTATTTGCCGCAGCTTCAACAAGCCTGTCAAAATACTGAAATTTCATATTCTCTTTGTAGTTCTTGAAATGATAAATAATCGACTTTTCCATTTCACGCTTTATCCGTAAAACAGAATCATTTAATGCAAAAGTTTTCTCTTCCTTTCCGTTTTGAATCGGTTTTTTTAATATTCTCTTAAAAATATTGACAAGCGTATAAAAACCAAGGCGCATTACCGCTTCTATTTTTATCTTTGCCGTGTAGCGCATCGACGCGGTCGCAGGAGAAAGGGTCAGCCCTGAAATCGACCTTATCGATTTCAGGTCAAGCAATTTGATACTTTCCCGGCGCTCAAAAGTCAGGGGTATCCCCATATCCGACATGTTGCCGGCATATGCAACAGACGCGTCCTGAATAACGGCATCGAACGGGCTGACAACAGATTCAAAATATTCTTCAATGCTTTTTTCCTCTTCTCTTACAAATCGGATCACTCTGGGATTTACGGTTTCAGCCAGATACGTATCAAGAGCCTGCTTGAATTCTTGGAATATCAGATATAGAGTATTGGAAAAACCTGACGCATCAATATTTTCCTCATACTCATTATAGAATATTTTAT
>JAUVKB010000022.1 GCA_030596405.1 Deltaproteobacteria bacterium | reverse complement strand
TTTCTCTGCAAAGAAAAACGTAATCATCAACGGAGTTGCGGTTGGAATTGTCTACAGCATTATCCTTGATTTGTTTTCTATACTTCTCATAGATGGCATAATTTGTGGCCTGATAGCATGGACAACTTTTAAAATTGTTGAAATTCTTAAGATAAAAGGACAACGAAACGTCTAACCAGACTAATGTAACCGCCGCAAAAGGCCGCGCGACTGATTAGCATCGTTCGACCAAAGTGATATAAATATGAATAAAAACAATATCTACCGGGAGACTCCAATGAAAAACGTATTAAATGCAGTGGATAAGGTGGAAATAATAACTTTGCAGGATAACTATATCGATATTACCTCGGGTGATAATTCAAACATCGTTCAAAGGGCCATGCCGATCAAAAATATGGAACTGAAAAATTCCATAATTGCCGAGCATGGTTTTTCCGCGGTTGTTACGGTCACCAGAGATAATAAATCCAGCAGTATGCTGTTTGATTTCGGCTTTTCAAGTCATGGAGCGGCTATTAATGCAAAAACCCTGGATATAAACCTTGGGCAGATCGAGGTGTTCGCTCTTTCTCACGGCCATATGGATCATGTGGGAGGACTTATGGAACTTGCCGGGCTGGTCAATAAAACAGGTATTGAACTGGTGGTTCATCCGGATGTTTTCAGACAAGCCAGATATATTAAAACTTTAGAAGAGATGAAAATCAGGTTGCCGGCCTTTACCAGACAAATGGTAAAGCAGGCAAAGGTTAAGGTTGTGGAAAGTAAAACCCCTTATCCCCTCCTTGACAAACGCGTTCTATTTTTGGGCGAAATTCCCCGCACAACATCCTTTGAAAAAGGTGTGCCGAATTTTTTTTACGAGCAAGGTGGAGAAGAAAAATGGGATGATTTGCCGGATGACACAGCCGTGGTTGCCAACGTTAAGGATAAAGGACTGGTGGTTTTGTCCGGTTGTGCCCATTCTGGAATTATCAACACAGTTAAATATGCTCAGGCCGTTACCGGTATTGATAACATTTTCGCTGTGATGGGGGGGTTTCACCTGGGAGGGCCTAATATGGAGCCCGTGATCCGGGCCACCATAGAGGAGCTTAAACAACTTCGCCCTGACTACATAATCCCAACCCATTGCACAGGACGGAAAGCAGTAAATCAGATTGAGCATGAACTGCCGGACAATTTTTTACTTAACATGTCCGGAACAAAACTCACGTTTGCCTGACAGCCAAACAGCCCGGCGGGTAAAGGCCATCACCCTTTACAATGATCTTTAACTTCGGGCAGTTCAATCCGACAGGCTGTTTGTGAAATCAATCCGTCAATGCTTTCCCATGACGCACGATATCTCCTTCTATCAGGTAGATTACTTCCTCGGCAATGTTTGTGGCATGATCGGCAAGGCGTTCAAGGTGGCGGGAAATCAGAAGAAGATTGATTAAATAACCGATGCAATCCGGCTGTTTTTTCATCTCCTCTTTAATAAGATCATATGCTTCATGCTTGATATTGTCAACTTCATCATCCATTGCAAGTATTTCAAAAGCAAGGTCGATATCCAGGTTTACAAAGGCATCCAGGCTGTTTTTAAGCATGGTCTCGGCCTTTTGGGCCATCTGTGAATAATCGAAGAAAACATCATGCACCTTGCTTTTAGCTAAAATATCGACTCTTTCTGCGATATTTACAGCCTGATCTCCAATTCTTTCCAGATCGTTGTTGATTTTTATCACAGCTATTAAAAACCTTAGATCAACGGCGACGGGCTGGTGTAAAGCCAGAATTTTCAGGCATTCTTCTTCCACTTCGACTTCCATCTCGTCTATCTCATGATCGCTCTGAATAATCCTGGCCGCAATATCCGCATTTTTTGTTTCAATCGCTTTTATAGCCATATGGACACGCTCTTCCACTATCGTGCCAAGGGAAAGGATCATCTTTTTCATTTTTTCAAGTTCTTTTTGCAAAAATCTTGCCATAATAATTTCCTTATTTATCCAAAACGCCCCGTTATATAATCTTCCGTCTGTTTAAGTTTCGGCCGGGTAAAGAGAGTGTCTGTCTTATCTGTTTCTATCAGCTTTCCCATATAAAAAAAAGCGGTAATATCTGAAACCCTTGCGGCCTGCTGCATGTTGTGCGTAACGATAATAATGGTAAACATTTTTTTTAATTGATGAATCAGCTCTTCTATTTTCTGGGTGGCGATGGGATCCAAAGCCGAGGCCGGCTCGTCCATTAAAATAACTTCAGGTTTTATGGCAAGAGCCCTTGCAATACAGAGGCGTTGCTGCTGTCCCCCTGAAAGTTCAAGGGCTGAATCGTAAATTCTGTCTTTTACTTCATCCCATAAAGCCGCCTGATTAAGACTCTCTGTCACCCTGTCCGCGATAAGGGTTTTGTCTTTTATCCCGTTTACCCTGAGGCCGTACGCAACATTTTCAAAAATTGTTTTCGGAAACGGGTTCGGCTTTTGAAACACCATCCCGATTCTGCTTCTAAGTGTTGCAACGTTAACAGCACAATCATAGATATCCTCATTGTCCAGCAGTATTTTTCCTTCCACCCTGCTTTTAGGTATTAGATCGTTCATCCGGTTTAAACAACGCAGAAAAGTGCTTTTCCCGCATCCCGAAGGGCCGATCAGAGCTGTTACGTGACCGGCATAAAAATCAAGGGAAATATTTTCCAGGGCTTTAAATTTATCATAAAAAAAATTTAACTGTTTTACCGACATTTTTAAATCAGCATCCATCATCACAAACCCTTATATATGCATCCGCTTTCTCAAGCGGGCTCTTAAAAGAATAGCGGCAAGGTTCATCCCAAAAACAAGAACAATCAGAACAAGAGAAGTGCCGTACTGAAGAGGACGCGTAGCCTCAATTTCAGTTCCGGCCGTGGACAGAACGTAAATATGGTAGGGCAGGGCCATGATTTCGTCAAAAATTGAAGACGGCAGATCCGGCGTAAAAAAAACAGCGGCGGTAAACATTATAGGGGCTGTTTCACCGGCTGCCCTGCTTATCCCCAATATGGCTCCTGTTAGAATCCCGGGCATGGCGCACGGCAATACCACCCGAAAAATTGTTTGCAGTTTGGTGGCTCCAAGCCCCAGAGAAGCTTCCCTGTATGTTTCAGGCACTGTCTTTAAGGCTTCTTCGGTAGCGCCGATAATCACAGGCAAAGAGAGCAATCCAAGGGTTAAAGCGCCTGCAAGGATACTTACCCCCATTTTCAGGTATATAACAAAAAAAGCAAGTCCGAACAGGCCGAAGACTACGGACGGAACACCTGCAAGGTTATTGATCCCGAGCCGGATTATACGCAGAACCCGCCCGGAACCGGCGTATTCGTTCAAGTATATGGCTGATGCAATCCCTATTGGAAGAGATATTGCAATGGCGCCCAGGCTCAGGTAAAGGGTGCCGACAATACAGGGAAGAATCCCCCCCTTTGTCATTGAATCGATGGGGGGCTGCGTTAAAAATGTCCAGTTTATCGCTTTATATCCGTTTTTAAGCAGGAAAAAGAGAATAATGGCAAGGGCGGTTCCGTTTATAAGGGCTGCAAAACGGAACAGTGCGAAAAAAATGGTCTGTTTAAATTTACGATATTTTATGTGCGGCAGGGCAAGTTGTTCCGTTATCGGTTTTTTTACATCCGTTTTTGTCAAAGCGTTGAATCTCCTGTCTGTTTATATTTATATGCAATATGATCCGCTATGATATTAAACATAAGAGTAAAGCAAAAAAGCACGACTCCCGTGGCAAAAAGGGCATAATAGTGATCGCCTCGAAACGGCGCTTCAGCCATCTCCGCAGCGATGCTCGCAGGCATCGGTCTGACGGGATCGAATATTGACAAAGGGATCATTGCCGCTCCTCCGGCAACCATAAGCACTACCATTGTCTCGCCTATTGCGCGCGACATTCCGAGTATAATGGAAGTAGTGATTCCTGAAAGGGATGCGGGCAGAACAACCTTGAATATTGTTTCAAAATGGGTTGCTCCCAGCGCGAAGGATGCCTCTTTCATTGCCCTGGGGACGCTGGAAACCGCGTCTTCGGAAATACTGCAAATAGTGGGAACCGACATAAATCCGAGCATCAACGCGGCGTTAAAAAGGTTTAAACCGGTTGCAACATCAAACATATCCTGTAAAAAAGGGCTGACAATAACCATCCCGAAAAATCCGATTACAACAGACGGGATGGCCGCCAGAAGTTCCACCATCGGTTTTACAATTTCACGAACTTTAAAAGCGGCGATCTCTGCCAGATATATTGCGGTCATAACCCCTAAGGGTATGGAAATAACTGCTGACAGGACAGTAACAGATATAGATGCCGCGATAAGTGGAAAAATACCGAATTCCGGAGGCTCTGATGTGGGGTACCAATACTTTCCAAAAATAAAATCTGTTAAAGAGACTTTTTTAAAGATGGGGAGCCCTTCGGCAAAAAGAAAAATCATAATCAGTAAAAGGATAAAAATCGAGGTGGATGCAATCACAAAGAAGAACCTTCGCATCCACCTTTCTTTAAACTGACGATTTATTGCCATTGTTTTTCTCCGCACACAACTTACGCAATCACAAAGTTATAGCTCGTTCCCACGCAGGAGCGCGAGAACGAGATCAAAAAAATACTTTTGTTATTTTTACTTTCCGTTCAAGCACAAATTAATATAAGGGCACATATCCGCTGCTCCAGACAAGCCTTTGGCCATTGGGACTTAGAATAAAATTGATGAAATTTAAAGTTTCCCCTTTTGGCCATCCGGTTGTAAACATAAAAAGCGGCCTGCTTATTGGAAAAGTTCCGCTTAGGGTTGTTTTTGCCGAACCCTTGATGCTGTTTACAGTTAAGGCTTTGACACTGCTGTCAAGATAGCCGATTCCGATATATCCAACTGCATTTTTGTTTTTTGAGACCGCCTGAACTATAGTGCCGTTTGAAGCCAGCAACAGCGCTCCGGGAAAAACCTTTTCCTTTTTCATAACCTTTTTATTCCAGACTTCATAAGTCCCGGAAGAGGTGTCGCGGGATATGACCACAATCTTTCTGTCAGGCCCTCCCACGTTTTTCCAGTTTTTTATTTCTCCCTTATAAATAGCTCTAAGCTGAACAAGTGTAATATTTTTAAGATTATTGCTCGGATGCACCACCGGGATAATGCAATCGTAGGCTATTCTGAAAGGAACCGGATAAACCCCTTTTTCCATGGCAAGTTTTACTTCTTTGCCTTTTATAAAGCGTGAAGCATCGCCTATGTCCGTGGTTGAGTCTATTACAGCCTTTATTCCGTTGCCGGAACCTCCGCCTGAAATGGAAATTTTTACATCAGGGTTGTCGACCATATACGCTTCCGCGCATTTTTGCGCTATGGGCAGAACCGTGGTGGAACCTTTGATAACTATTTTTTCCGCCAATGCAAAACCTGTTGTAAAAACAAATACTGATAAAGCTGCTATTATAAAAAAACCTGTTTTTTTACTCATTTGTAATACCTCCTGACTTAAAGATTATCTGTTAATTGTTAGATTTTTGTTAGAATACTGTAAAATTCCAGTTAGAACATAGGGGTCAGACTTGCTTCAGGCTAGAATTTATACTTCAGATCAACCTGGTAAAGATTTGCTTCGTTCTGATCGTCAAGTTCAAGCGCTTCATAAAGAAGCGCTGTAATGCCGAGTGAGCAGTGATCTGTAATTTTGTACCCCAGCTTTATCCTGTGGCCCTTTAAATCCGTATCATTTACTCCGGTGCCGAAATCAGCGTCTTTTAAATCTCCAACACAGGAATCAGCTTCGATCTGGGTATAGGCATAGCCGCACTTAAATTTTCCTATTTTAGCGTCTAAACCGACGACCCATCCCAGGTTCTCGTCTTCAGGATCAAGATCTGCGCCAAGAACCCCTTGTCCCTCATCTCCGTCTGCTCCAAAATTATTGAAAACCTGACCGTAAATATCAAATTTTATTTTATCAACAGGGATTTTGACCGAGGCATACAAATCAGCGATCTTGAATTCGTAATCCACATTTGGCTGCTCAGAATGTTCAAAAACACTATCATAATTATAATATGCCAGCGCAAAAAGGAGTTTTATATCGCCAAGTTTTAATTTTGACCCGATCTGGCCTGCGTATAAACTTCCAAAATTATCACCAAATTGTATGACATCATAACCGCCTGCGGTAATAAAGAAAGAGCCGATATCGTAGTTTGCGGTAAATCCTGCGGGTCTTACATCACTATCCCATAAAAGCCAGCTGGTTTTAAACGGGTTTTTCTGCTGGCCGGCTGTAAAAGTGAAATCATTTAACTTATGCCTTGCATAAGCATAATCCAGCCTGATGTCACCGGTTTCAAAAAATTTCTTATTACTCCATGTATCGTTTGTGCTGGTTGCGCCATCATCTCCGGTTGCCAAACCGGCTGCTACTTCCCAGTTTTCATCTTTGTTTACCCATACGCCTCCTATCCGGAACCTGGTACGCATACGGTCTCTGGAATCATCATCCCCTGTGGCCTTGTCACGGTCACGGCGCTCATAACGCAGCCTTAAATCGCCTTTGATTTTCAGCGAGTCGATATGTTTACTGATTTTAATGCCTGCCCCGGCTTCTTTTACAACCTCTTCTGCAACCTGCTTTAACTCTTCTTTTTCTTTGGCATCTTCTTTTTGTGCTTCCTGTAAAAGCTGTAATGCTTCGGAATCGGAAAGGATCCCCTTTTCAACAAGTTTATCTATCAAATTATCGACCTCGCTTGCCTGACATTGGCCGCCGTATAATATTCCACCACAGATGGCTGTAATAAATAAAAAGAGTATAATAGTCTTTTTCATGTTTTTTTAATTCTCCCTGATAGATTGAAATGTGATAGATTGAAATATTTTAGTATTGATACTGAAAATTTTGCGTTATACTTTCAGCATAAAAAATCACCTCCTTTTTAATATTGACTGCCTGGTAAAAATCTCATCTGAAGCAAAGCGCTTTAAGCTTTTATTTTATTTTTTGGAAAAGTTATAGCCGGTCGGTTAGGTTTAAATTATGTTAGTGTTAGATTTTGGTTAAATTCCCGATTGCAGCTTGCAGGCGTTTAAAATACGTTGTATGGCTGTGACAAAGCTGAATATTAATGGTTTGTAAAAAATTTAATTTACATAAAGGGAGCACCCATGACCACAGAATCGATTCTTGTTGTTGACGATGAAAAAGATATCGTTGAACTGGTAAGTTATAATCTTGCCAGGGAAGGGTATAAAATCATAAAAGCTTTTTCCGGCGAGACAGCGTTAAAGCTTGCCGGATCAGAATTGCCCGACGTTATTATTCTCGATCTTATGCTTTCAGGAATCAACGGTCTTGAGGTTGCTAAAACACTTAAAAACGATCCGAAATCTTCTGATATTCCGATTGTCATGTTAACGGCAAAAGGGGAAGAAGCAGATATTGTTACAGGCCTGGAACTCGGGGCCGACGATTATATTACAAAACCTTTTTCGCCAAGGGTTCTGGTTGCAAGGGTAAGAGCCGTTATGCGCAGAAAAACAAAACTGCAAGAGGATAAGGAGCCTGTAATTAAAATTCATGATCTTTTGATGCATCCTGGAAAACGGGATGTAACGATAAAAGGCAAGCCTGTTGAATTGACTTATACAGAGTTCCAGGTACTATATTTTCTTGCCGGGCAACCAGGCTGGGTTTTTACCAGATATCAGATTGTTGACGCTATTCGGGGCGGCAATTACCCGGTTACGGACAGAAGTATTGATGTTCAAATTGTCGGCCTTAGAAAAAAACTCGGCCATTTTGGAAAGTACATTGAAACCGTGCGTGGAGTAGGTTACAGGTTCAGGGAAAAATCATGAAAAAAAAACGATTATTCTGGCAGCTCTATCCTTCTTTTCTGATAATTATTCTTATTTCCGTTGCAGCCGTTATCTGGTATGCTTCAAATTCTTTGCAGCAATTCCTTTTAAGCCGGACGGCTGCCGTACTTGAAGAAAGAGCCCTTATTTTAGAAAAAGATGTTGCCGGTTATTTTTCTCCTGTAGATACAAAAGCGGTTGATTCGGTTTGCAAGGAAATCGGTTCGCTCTCATCGGCCAGAATTACAGTAATACTTCCTTCCGGCAGAGTAATAGGAGATTCACAAGAAAATCCGGGCATTATGGAAAACCATCTGAATCGTCCGGAAGTCAAAAATGCCCTGGCAAATATAACGGGAATATCGATCAGATATAGCAAAACTCTTCACAAAAAGATGATGTATGTTGCAATACCGGTAAAGAAAAACAGCAGGATCATAGCCGTGTTGCGGACATCTGTTCCGATAACATCATTAGACAAAGAGCTGCAAAGCATAAGGGTAAAAATTGCTTTTGGGGGATTGATTGCGGCGCTGTTTGCTGCCGGGATAAGTTTCATTTTTTCAAGACGCATGAGCAGGCCCCTTGAAAAAATGAAACAGGGCGCCGAGTATTTTGCTCGTGGAGACCTGACAAAAAAACTCAATATCTCCGGCTCCGAAGAGATGGAAGGGCTTGCCAAGGCGATGAACCTTATGGCTGCCCAGCTAAATGACAGGATAAATATCGTTATACGGCAGCGCAACGAACTTGAAGCGGTTTTTTCAAGTATGATAGAGGGAGTTATAGCTTTAGATTCGAAAGAACAGGTTCTCGGCGTTAATCAGGCCGCGGCAAAAATGTTTAAAATCGATTCCGACAAATCGCGCGGTCGCAGTATTTATGAAGTTATCAGAAATTCCGAATTGCACCGGTTTGTAAAAAAGGCCCTTTCCGATGAAAAACCGGAGCACGATGATATCGTTATAGAGCATCACGACGAACAGATAGTACACACATACAGCACCCCTATTTTTGACGCTCAAAAAAATTCCATCGGCATTCTTCTGGTATTAAATGACGTAACCCGGCTCAGACGACTTGAAAATATGAGACGGGATTTCGTTGCAAACGTCTCACATGAAATTAAAACACCCCTGACCGCGATCAAAGGTTTTGTTGAAACCCTGATTCACAACCCTTTTGATGATCTAAACGAGGTCAGACGGTTTTTAAATATTATAGAAAAACATGTTAACCGGCTTCACGCTATTATCGAAGATCTGTTGAACCTTTCACGGCTTGAGCAGGAAAATGACAACAATGTGATAAAACTTGAAAAAAAACAGATAAACAGTGTTCTGGAAATGGCTGTTTCGCTATGCCGGGAAAGGGCGGAGAAAAAAAATATACACATTGAACTTTCGTGCGCCAAAGAAGTCACCGCAAAAATCGATTCGACACTTCTTGAACAGGCCGTCGTCAATCTCATTGATAATGCCGTTAAATACAGTAACACCGATAGTACAATTCATATTGAAGCTTTCCCGACGGATGCTGAAATTATTATCAGTGTAAAAGATCAGGGCATAGGAATAGCAAAGGAGCATGTTGGCCGTCTTTTCGAAAGATTTTATCGTGTGGACAAATCGAGGAGTCGGGAACTCGGAGGAACAGGGCTCGGTCTTGCGATTGTGAAGCATATTGTTAACGTCCACAAAGGCCATGTTACGGTTAAAAGTGTGCCCGGAAAAGGGAGCGCTTTTATGATTTGTCTTCCAATTTATTAGAAGATGCTCAACGGACTCTTTTTCGGCTGTTTTGCAAAGGGCAATGTTCCGAGTATAATTTCAACTCGTCGATTCTTTTCTCTCCCCCTCGACGTATCGTTTGATTCGATTGGCCGGTATTCGCCAAAACCCATGGTTGAGATCCTCCTGGGATCTATAGATGACTGATGTATTAAGAATTGTGCCACCGAAGCCGCGCGAGCCATAGATAATTCCAGATTGGACCTGAATCGGCCGCCCTTTACAGGCACATTGTCCGTATGCCCGGAGATAATTATATTGTCTTTTGTTTTTTTGAGAACCGATCCGATTTTTTCAAGAAGAGGTATCATTCGTGCCCTGATTTCCGCTTTGCCGGAATCAAAGGTGCTTTCTCCCATCAGCCGGATAGTCATGCCATCCTTGCTGATATCCACCTGAAGCAGATCTTTCATGTCCTGGAAACGGCTCTCTATTTCCTTTATAACTTCTTTTCCGATGTCTTCTTTTTTTCGTGTTTCAATAATTTGTTGATCAAAGTCCCGGGCGATCATTGTTATTCCTTTGGGAACATTAATAACCTTGAGTTTGCGTTGGACGCCAAAAGCTTTGGCCAGGGAACCGGCGACGTCTTTGTATATGGCTTTATCAGTTTCCGAAAAAGACAAAAGGAGAACAAAAAAGCATAGCAGAAGACTCATCAGGTCTCCAAACGTCACTACCCAGGCGGGAGCGCCTTCTTGAACTTGTACTTCCAGATCTTTGATTTTTTGTTCTAATTCATCACTCATCTTTTTTCTCTAAGCCGATCTTGTCCCGCTCTTTTGGCGACAGGTAGATCTTCAGTGTTTCTTCCAGAACCATTGGAGACACACCCCTGCTGATCCCCATGGCCGCCTCGCGTATTATGTTTTTGCTTTCCTGTTCCTGCTGGCTCCTCATGGCCAGCTTGTCCGCAAGGGGCAGACAGACAAGGTTGGCGACCAGTGCGCCGTAAAGAGTAGTAAGCAGCGCAACGGCCATAGACGGGCCGATACTGGCAGGGTCCGACATGTTGGCAAGCATCTGCACCAGTCCGATCAGAGTTCCTATCATGCCGAATGCCGGCGCTGATGCGCCCATCCCTTTAAATACATTCTGGCCGATGGAGTGGCGCTGAACAGTCAGCCGTATATCTTTGTTCAGCATTTCATTAATAACTCCTTCGTCGTAACCGTCTGCCAGGTAAAGAAGGCTTTTTGCCGCAAACTTGTCGGACATCTCTTCTTTTTCCAAAGCGATCAATCCCTCTTTTTTCGCGACTTTTGCAAGAGCAATCATTTTGTTGATAATTTTATCAGGAGCTTCCATTTTTACCATAAAGGCTTTCATAACCACCTTGATGGAATTGATTACATCCCCCATTGAAAATTTAATAAAACAGGTGGCAAGGGTCCCGCCTATAACAATCAGTACCCCAGGGATATTGATAAATATGATTGCGCTGCCTCCAAGAATGACGGCTGAAAGAACAAGCAATGTCCCGCCTATCAGGCCTATTATTGTTGCGATATCCATTTTATCCTCTTACAGACCACTTATAGACAAAGGTTTTATTGCCGATGGAAGCTATTTTGCGACAGTTTTTCAATTTTTCAATGCCGTTGTTGGTTAATTGTGTGTTTGCAGGCATTACAAACGCCCCTGTTTTTGTTCTGATATTTCCTGCAAGCATCATGCCTTCCTGGAGATCATCTATTTCAAGCTCGAAAAACTCCTTTCTTTCTTCTTCCTGAATTTTTTCAAGATTTATTTCCATAAGATGATCTGTTATGTCCGGGTCTAGCTGGTATCCCCGCAGCCGCTGAAGACTATCGGGGATGTTTTCTAAAGAGACCTTCCCTTTGTGGACGATGTTGTCATAGACTGATGCCGCAGATACGATTTTAGCCAAAAGCGGTATTTCGCTGTTGTCTAAGCCATCCGGAAAACCTCGGCCATTATATTGTTCATGATGAGCCCGGACCAATTTTGCGATGGGCCGCAACAAATCTATCTCGTTTAGAATAATTTCTCCACTGACCGGATGGCTCAGATAGAGCTGCCTTTCATCACCATTCATTTCCGTTCTTTTTTTTGACAGAAGTCCGCTTGGCAAACCTATCATGCCGATATCGTGAAGCAAGCCCGCAGCTTCCACAATCGGGAGATCATTTTCAGATACGTCAGGGTGCAGCTTTGCCAATTTCAGGGACAATTCGCCCACTCTTCTGCAATGTCCGCCTAATTCTTCGTCAAACACCTCGATCAAATTGGTAAACATATGGATGGTTTGGAAATAATTTTTTTTAATATAGTTATATCTGTCTGTTGCCTTTCTCTCAAGTTGTACTATTTTTGCGCCGATCTCAACACGCGCCCGGAATTCTTCCATGTTAATCGGTTTGGTAATATAATCGTCTGCTCCACTCACTAAACCGCTGACAATATCCCCTTTTGTGTTATGAGCGGTGACGAGAATAAGATAGATATACCGTTTAAAATCGGCATTTCTTATGCGCTTGAACAATTCAAGTCCGTCCATTTCCGGCATGCTCCAGTCGCTTATTACCATATCAAATGGAGCCGAATTCAGTTTTGCCCAGGCTTCCGTTCCATTTTGCGCCGAATCAACGGTATAGCCCAACTGGACGAGTTTGTTCTCTAACAAATGTCGAGTTATCGCGTCGTCCTCAACAATAAGAATATGCATATAAATCACCACCCGGAACAGGCGCCTGGCCTGTTTAATCCAAAGTCAAACAAATAATAAAAGATTCTTGCATATTTCGTGCCCGATAGTGCTGCACATAAGATAAGTTTGGCTTGAAACAGCTTTGGCGCACTCTTTTTCAGGGGTATGACTATCTGGAATAAATTTGAAGGCTTTTTACACCGCCGCCAAATTTCAGGAACAGCTCGGCAGGTCGTCAAATATTTGACAGGCTGGATGCAGGGCTTTTTACACCGCCGTTATGGTTTCCCAACTAAAAATCCTGGCGTCCGTAAGCGCATTGCATGCCTCGGCAATGCCTACGGTTTCCCTGTGCAATACATTCATTAGCGCCATATCAAGACCTGCTGACGCAAGCATCGGAAGATAGGCTCTTTCCAAAAGAAGTTTTTTTTCTCTGCCCGCGTTTCCGGTAGTAAGATTTGAAAGACCGGCAATCGTTTTCACCTCAAATCCTAAAAGTTCAGGAAGGGTCTGTATTACGGTAACAACCTCTCGTGCTTGAAAACTGCCGTTATCCCATGATATCGGAGGAACAATCGGATCAATGACAAGATGCTTCTTGTCGATGCCTGCATCACAAAATGCCTGGAAAAGCTCAACTGCAACGTTTAAACGTTCCAAAGCAGTTGGAGGAACATGGCCGCTTTCATATAAAAGATAACCTATAATATCGACATTATACTCTTTCGCAAGAGGAAGTATCGCTTTAAGCTTTGCAGGTTCTAAAGAAAAACCGTTTATTATGGCTGTTTTTTTGTTGGCAGCGAGCCCTGCTTTTATGGCTTTCAGGTTTGCGGTATCTATCAGTATCGGAAGATCTGAAACCTCTTGAATCGATTCGACCAGAAAACCCATTTTTTTTTCAGGGTTGCGTGAAAGCGGCCCTGAATTGATATCTATAGCCTGTGCCCCTGCTTTTTCACATTTGATTGCAAGATTTTGAATCGGCAAAGGGTTTAAGTCTTCCACGGCTTCTGAAATTGTCTTGTTGATAATCTGGATGTTATCCGCAACAAGAATCAAGGTTTATTCTCCTTTTTCAAGACGTTTCCAGCATATTTCCAAAAATTTTAATGAATCGCTCAAATGTTCATATGAAAAGACTTCCAGGGAGAGAGTGCCGGTAAATCTTTTTAAGATATCGATAATAATATCCATCTTTTTTTCAGGCATTCTGCTTAATGCCAGGTGATCCTTCATGTTTTCAACACCGTGGAGGTGTATCACCGTTGTGATATTGCCATATCTTCCAAAGACAGCTTCAATATCGTATCCATTAACAATAAGATGGCCGATGTCGATACAGACTGAAAGATTAAAATCGTTTATAACTTTATCTGCCCACTTGATAGGATAATCAAGGGTTTCGATTGAGATTATCTGTCCATCCATTCCAAAAGAGAGCAGCCGCTCCATGCTTTTATATATGATATCCTGCCATTTTTTTATATGCTCCGCCTTGCGGGATAAATCATCGTAAGGAAGATGAAGGGTATAGCTGGAAGGAGACAGGGGCGCGGCAAGATCGATGAGCCTTTGCATTGTTTCGACCGCATGTATCCGTCCGGCAGGATCTTTGTCGCTTAAAGATATATCCAGCGGCAGATGGATATTATAGGTAAGATCAAATTCTTCAGACAAAAGCAAAAGATTTTCTATTCCATGTTTTGTTAAAAAAGTATCTTTTGAATCGCTTTCAAAAATAAGCAGCTCAATTTCATCCAGATACGGCGCCAGCATCTTTACATTGGGCAAAATATGATCAGGATATATATATGAAGTTGTGCCTATCCTGAACGGATATGCGTGTTTATACGATTTTTCCAAAACAGGATTCATAAAACGGCGCCCTTTTTATGCCAAAAGCCCTTTGCTTTTATTTTGGCAACTATTTTAAGATATTAATAAGAAATTAAGAAACTCATAATATATGAAAAAAATCAGGTTCAATCGATCTTGCCATGGTAAAAGGAGACCCGACCAGGTTTCGGCAGGCACTGATCAACCTGATTGGCAATGCCCTCGTCCAGTTTTTACTTGACCAAATCAGGCTTACCACATTGCTTTTTCATAATTTGCTAAAATATTTTGATCTTTTGTCACCAAAATATTACGATTTATAGCCGCATTAGCGACAATAATGCGGTCAAATGGATCACGGGTCCAGGAAAAATCTAAAGCACTATTTACAATAGTATTAAAACTTTTACCGCACATTTTGAGTCCAATTCGATCTGATAGATCAAATACAATTTCATTGCCTTCATATGTGATACGTTGAATCTCAAATAAATATTGTAACTCCAGACGCACTACTTGTGAAATAATGACCTCATGGTCATTTATCAGTTCCTTAGCTTGTTCACTCAAATTTTCGACTTTTCCTGCATACAGCCACACGACTACGTGTGTATCAAGGTAAATCAAGATTCATCTCCTTATCCCAACTAATATCTACAAGATCGTTCGGATCCCCCTTAA
The DNA here is from genome assembly GCA_030596405.1 of Deltaproteobacteria bacterium. Taxonomy (GTDB): domain Bacteria; phylum Desulfobacterota; class Desulfobacteria; order Desulfobacterales; family JAUVKB01; genus JAUVKB01. The sequence continues at coordinate 1,225 of JAUVKB010000022.1, read as the reverse complement.
TCATATTTGGTCTTGAAACTAAATTTTGAAGTTTGTTTGCCTTACCTACGGGCACGATTCTTAGTTTCTTACCTCCTTTATTAATTTCAATTGGGATGCCTGTATTCAGTACTTCATCTAGTAGATTGTATATATTTCCTCTTAATTCAGTTGGTGTAATTGTTTTCATCGCTATTCTCCTTGCAAAAGGTACGTACATTGTATGCCATGAATACGTACATTTTAGAAAAAGAGTCTATTTAAGTCAAGAGAGAAGTATAGTGGCCCCAAAAAATACGGCACCATGTTAAGGTTTACATCTGAACAAACAGAAAGATTTTCTATTCCATGTTTTGTTAAAAAAGTATCTTTTGAATCGCTTTCAAAGATAAGCAGCTCAATTTCATCCAGATACGGCGCCAGCATTTTTACATTGGGCAAAATATATATATGAAGTTGTTCCTATCCTGAACGGATATACTTGGTTCACGGCGGCGAAGCCGCCGTGAACGACCAAAATCAGCGGCACAGCTTTTGGCGTCCGCTGCATTTAATGGTTATACAATTTATTTAATGGTGGTTTTGTGAAAATTTCTGAACTTATTAATGACCTGCAAGCAAAATTAGAGAAAGCAGGCGATTTAAATGTTGTTTTGTTTATTGCTGATGCAAGTGGTGATGAGTTGGAGACATTTGTTAGCGATGATATATTTGTAAAGCATCCAGCCAACGTGAACGGCTTGGTAGATTATGTTGCAATTTGCGTTGATGATTACCGTGGCTGTGGAGCTATCGGTTGATCATGTTGTATAGATTCATCAAAAGCCATGAGTCTTTGCTTTACGATTTTAAGACACCATCCAGCAAACGAGCTACTTAGGCAACGGTTTGGAAGAAACAAGAATCCTTTGTGAAAGAAAGGACTTAAGGTAAACTCTTTATCAAAATATTTTTTATAATCATCGTATGCCTTTTGCTGTAAGTCAACTACCAATTTTGGCTCAAAGTGAATAAGATCATTTCTGATTTTTCTAATAAAGTTAATTTGATTTTCTTCATGTTTAGTAATTGGATTATGTTTTTGTTTAAGGATAATATGGATGGCATAATATTTATCCATTGCCGTATTGCTATTTTTTACCGCAATTTTAAATAAATCTTTGTACACGTTCACGGGGGAAATGACTCATATTAAATCCAGGACGAATCTGGTTCCTGCTCTTTGAAAAACGAATCCACTGCCGCC
>JAUVKB010000140.1 GCA_030596405.1 Deltaproteobacteria bacterium | reverse complement strand
TGTGAGACATCTATAAATAACCAACTCTCGAACAGCCCAATAACATAAGAAGTCCCTGATCTCAACTTGAATTTTGCGCTGGTCTTTTGACAATATATTTCTTTTATTTTTACATCATAGAGCTAATGGTGTCAAAGCCTAATTGCGCCAATACGCAATCCCCGCAGCAAGCTTCGGGAAATTTAACCCAATAACTCACGAAAATCTGTGTAACCTGCCCGCTTGTGCCTCGCAGTGGCAGGCGGATCTGCGTAACCTGCCCGCAATGCCTTTGTATGGATTTTTAACGAAGTATCATAATATAGGTGCCTACAAACGTGCTTTTACTGTCAACGTAATCACAACGCATAGGCAGGCGGGTCTGTGGATTAAAGGCAAGAAGAAAGAGTCAGGTTTTTGACGCAGGAATAGGAAAAAATGACACTTGATTTGGTGGTCAAGGAAATCCCCTCTTTATATTTAGATGAGACAGCAGAAGCAAAAGTAAGTCATACTTTTGGGGTTGATTTATTCGAAAACCTATTGTAAATGTATTTTAGTCACTATGAATGAGAATCAACGAAAATTTATTTCAGATAAACTTGGCACTTTGGGCAATATTACCGCTGGGGCATTAATCTTTGGACAATTTCTCTCAAAAGAATCATTCAGTTTTTCCTCATTTGTGTTTGGTTTCGTGTTTTGGTTCACTTGCTATCTTACCGGCTATTTAATCTTGAAAAGGTGGTGATCAAAAATGACGACATTAGCCTGGGTTTTTTTAATTCTCACAATCATTGTTATTGTTTTTACAGGACCGATTATTTATAATGACTGGAAAAAAAAACATAAACATCTTCGACATTAGTCCGTTAGTTCTGTTCAATTCCTCAAGGCCGAACAGGCCGCTCCTCGAGTGAAGCGGTCCTTACAGCTCGAAGAGCTACTCCTCAATCTCATCCCATTTAAAAAAAACCTGTTAACTTCCGCCCTTATCACCTCCGCGACCCGTGCTGCAAGAAGATCAACACTGTTTGGATTTGAGTTGTCTCCTTTGTTGAAGTTATTGATTTGCTTTTTAATTTCGGACAGGCTTCGTTCCTCTGGGGTACGTGCCATTTTGCTTCGTAACGGAAAAACTTTGCGGTGAATACTTACGCATTATGCAAACTTCTCTTTCCACATTTCAAACATAAAGAGTGTCCAGATCTGTTTGCGGTTATCCTTTTTTCCGCTGAAGTGGTCATTTAGCAGGGTCTGTACTGTCTCTGCATTAAAGAGCCCTTCCTGTTTTAACCTGGAGGGCGAAAAAACATCTAATAGAGTTTGCTTTAATTCGTTCTTGAACCACTTGGTCAGAGGTATTCCAAAACCCTTTTTCCTTCGGTTGAGGATTTCTTTTGGCAGTTTAGGTTCAAGGCTTTTTTTGAGAATATATTTTCGTAAGGATCAAAACTATTCAGAACATGGTTAACATCCGGAGCAAAAATATCTTTTTGCTCTTCTTTTGAGAAAGCTCCCAGCCAGACCTGATTTCTGATTGCAGGTTGATATGGAATCCCTTTTAAAAATTGTTTAAGCTTGAAATCAAGGCTCATATTTTTAGTGAACACCGGCAAATGTTGAACTAATGGGCTGACGATATTATTGTGAATAAACCCTGGAATTTTTTTATAGTATCGAGCTGCAAGGTGTGCAAGAAAAGGATCATATCCGGCAAACAATTCATCACCACCGTCACCCCCCAGAGCGACTGTCACAAATTGGCGGGTAAATTTTGAAAGTAGATAGGTGGGAATAATCGATGCGTCAGCAAACGGTTCATCCAGAAAGTCCCACACCTCAGGAAGAATTTTTATCATTTTGGCAGGTGTAAGAATCTGTTCGTGGTGATCCGTGCCGAAAAGTCGTGCCACATTTCTTGCATAGCTCGACTCATCAAAAGATTTTTCCTCAAACCCAATGGAAAAGGTTTTTATCTGATCAGCAGGCATCAACTCTGTCATCAGAGCAACCATGGAACTGGAATCAATCCCGCCGCTTAAAAAAACACCAAGCGGCACATCGCTCATCAGCCGTCTTTTAACAGAGCGTTTGAGCAGATCGACCAATTGATCTTCTGTTTCACGGACGGAAAGGCATTGAACTCTCTTTGCTCCATTGAAATTAATTTGCCAGTAGGACGATATGCGGGAATTACCATCTTTCCATTTTAAAAAATGCCCGGGAAGAAGTTTCCTGACATTTTTAAAAATAGAGTGTGGAGCAGGAACGTACTCATACGACAGATAACGACTCAGGCTATGGATATCAATTTCCTTCTTCAGCCCCGGGTGCTTGATAAGTGACTTGAGCTCCGAGGCAAAAACAAGACTATCTCGAGTGCACCAGTAATACAAAGGTTTTTGCCCATAACGATCTCTTGCAAGATACAAAACCTGTTTCCTGTCATCCCACAACGCAAAAGCAAACATACCGTTGAGCTTATTAAAGATCTTTTCGCCGCATTCTTCATACCCGTGTACTATAGTCTCAGTATCGGTATCTGAACTGAATATATGACCATTGGAAACAAGTTCCCTGCGCAGTTCCCTGTAATTATAAATCTCGCCGTTATAAGTAATCCATACGGTTTTGTCTTCATTGCTCATCGGCTGACGGCCTTTTTCAGAAAGGTCGATTATGCTCAGTCTTCTGTGGCCGAACCCGACATCTATTTTAGAATTTCGGCACGTATCTTTTGAGGCTCGGCTTGTATATATTCCTTTATCATCCGGCCCTCTATGCGTCAGTGCATCCGTCATTTTTTCAAGCATGCCACGTTCCACATGACAACCGTCGCTATGCGCTATGCCTGTAATTCCGCACATTTCTTGCAAACCCCGTCATTTATAATCTTTTCGACAACGTAATAGTCTTTCTTTTGCCCTTCAAAATACGACCGCATCATAATTTCACCGAGCAGCCCTGCAAAAAGTATTTGCAGTCCGGCAAATAACAGCATTGCAAAGAGCAATATCAATGTATCTACGGAAACAGGGATATCTGCAAAAATATTCAGACAAAATAATAACAAAATTACAGCCATGCCTGCCCCGACAAGTTTTTTTGCAATCTTTCCAAAAAACTGAATCGGTCTTGTCATATAATCAGAAAAAAATCTTACAACAATTAAATCGAAAATAACCCTTGAAACTCTTGATAAATTATATTTGGGTTCTCCGTATTTGCGAGGTCTATGGTTGACCGGAATTTCCGCCACCTTTACTCCAAGCCATGCTGCAAATACCGGAATAAAGCGGTGCATTTCACCATACAACTGAATGTTTTTTACTATGCCCCTTTTATATGCTTTTAACGTGCATCCAAAATCATGCAATTGAACGCCGGTTCCTTCAATAAGCTTGTTAATGATTCTGTTTGCCGCCATCGAAGGTATCTTGCGTGTAATAAATTTATCCTGGCGATCCTTGCGCCAGCCGCTTACCAGGTCATACCCTTCGGCCATCTTCTCAAGAAGCCTTGGAATATCGGCCGGGTCGTTTTGCAAATCCCCGTCAAGAGTTATAACCACGCTGCCTCGTGAATATTTAAACCCGGCATTCATTGCGGCTGTCTGGCCATAATTCCGTCTGAATTTGATGATCTTCACTTTATCATCCTGTTTTGCTATTTCCGAAAGGATACCCTCGCTCCCGTCAGTGCTTCCATCATCTATAAATATAATTTCAGCTTCTTCTTTGAGTTTATCTAATACATCGGTAATTTCTTTGTATAATAGAGGTATGTTTTCCTTCTCATTTTTAATCGGTATTACTATGGATAAACCTATATCTTCAAAATTTACGTTTTCACTAAATTTCTTTATTATCTTTATAGGATTTATTTGAATCGATTTTTCTGAAAAATTTAATTCCGTTTGAAAATTTCCGTCCATCGCGTTAACTTTATTTAACTTCGCATTCAACTGAATCCTTAGTTCACGCACCTCAAGATCAGAAGGATGCATAAATTCAAGCCGTTCAATAATACTTTGAGCGTTTAAAATGTCTTTTGCAGCCAGATAAGCATAAGCTATATTAATTTGCGCAACCAGGTAATCGTTATTGTTATTTAAAGCTTTTCTGAAAGATCGGATTGCTTCGGCATAATCTTGTTCTTTGTAATAAATTACACCGATATCATTTAACAGTTCATAATTATCCGGCTTGATTTTTAACGCATTGTTAAACATATTGACGGCATCTTTAAAGCATTTGGTCTCCTGCAGGAACAGGCCATAATTATAGACAAACTTGAAATTATCGGGTTCTATCCTTAAAGCTCTCTTAAAGTACTCTTCACACTTTGAATAATTGCCTAACGTCATATGGCTGGTAGCTATAATAAAAAGGATATCCGCCTGATTATTCTTTACTTCACATGCTTTTTCAAAGTATTGGACAGCCTCACAAATACTATCTTTTTGAGACAGAAAAACACCCATCTGCAAGTTAGCCTCATATGAATCGGGATTTTTTTTCAACTTTCGATTCAATTTTTTCAATCTGTTTTTGCCTGTTTCCATCTGATCCTGTTTCACCCTTTTAAATTCGGCCAAGCAAAGGCGCCCGGCTCTTGTTCCCTTGTTCCCGTGAAGATAAAAAAGATCTAAACAAATTTATCCTTGACCATACTTATCAGCAACAAATATGCCATATTACATCGCTTGTCTGTTTCGCAATTAATTAAAGATGTTGCGTCAGGTCTGGGAGTTACGGGAAATCGGCGGCAAAAATAACCGTCAATATTATGACGCGGGAAATGTAAAAATTTGCCTGATGATTTACTTGCGTTAAAACTGAAAAATTCGGTTACTGAAAAACTATTCGTGAATTCCGGGAATTGCAATGAAGATGTGATCCCGCTTTTTCCGTTGACACCCCTTTTCTTTTAATCTACCTTGTTTCCATACAGGTGCTCACATGAGCTTAATAGGGAACCTCGTTTAAATCGAGGATGGGCCCGCCGCTGTGATTGGGGACGAACACCGCATTTTGCCACTGTCTGTTTAAAATACGGATGGGAAGGCGCGGCAAGCCCCAGTTTAATAAAATTAGCCGAATAAAATTTAGTTGAATAAATTTTATTCGGCTAATTTTATTAAACTGGGGCAAGTAGGATGATCCAAGAGTCAGAAAACCTGCCTGAATAACATTGGCGTAACCTTCGTGGACAGGAGGCAGCCTGAGGATCTTGAGGATAAAAATGGGAAATCCCCGGATCGATTAATTTCGATTCGGGGATTTTTTTTTGCCTGGTTTTTTTATCTGATTTTTTATCTGGGGCTATTAGGATCAAAAATATTAAAGCATTCAATAAGGAGGTGATAATCGACAATAAATTAACCGCCAATGGCTGATGGTATAAGTTCAATTGGTGTATGCGTAATGAACAAACGGAATCTCCACACTAATGCACGATAATCCAAATTAAAGGAGGATGTAGTAATGAAAAAAGTTTTTGTTAAATTTCAAAGTACATTTATGTTTGTTTTTGTTTTTTTTATGACCATATCTCTTTGTTCGATAACTCTGGCATCGGGACACGGTAAAGTCAGCACAAAGCAGGGCAAGGTAGCCATTGTTTTGGCCAGTTTCGGCACTACGGAGCCGTCTGCCGTAGGATCTATTACCAATATTCAGGATCAAATCAAAAAAGCCTTTCCCGGCATCCCTGTTAAAATAACTTTTACGTCCAATATTATCCGTTCGGTTTGGAAAGAACGACAGGCTGATTCCAAAAAATGGCTTGGAAAAGGAATCCCCAAAGAGATCCTTTATGTAAAAAACATCA
>JAUVKB010000135.1 GCA_030596405.1 Deltaproteobacteria bacterium | reverse complement strand
CCTGAGTGCTCGTGCTGATACCGTTGCTTTAAACGATCTTGTATATGTTCCCAATGTGTTTAGAGTTTTTTGTGCAATAGATTTTCCGACAATTACCACATCTGCCTTAACGCCTGCGCCTAACATAACAGCATCATTGTCGTTTAGATACGGCCTGTCGTTTACAATCTCAACCGATAGGTTTTGAGCCATATCGCTATGATCAATTACTGAAAAATCTTTTTCCATCATGGCTTTTGCCATGGCTTTTTCTGAAACGGTTTTAAAGAAAGCCATATTTTCTCCCCACCAGTACAAAAGGGATATTTCTTCAAGATTTTGTTCGACAATGAGAAACAGAATGCTCGGCATCCTCTTTTCGCATGTTAGAATACCAAATTTCGACAACTGTTCCTCTACCATGTCAACGGAAACGGTTGCCTGTACCATTACCCGGTATCTGTTTTCAAACATGGATTCCGCCAGTACTTTGTAGCCCTGAATAAATTGATCTGTGTGACTGTAAAGAATTTTATTGAGTGTCTGAAAATTTTGTACCAATGAGTCAAGAGACAGAAGGTCTGAAGCTGCCGACTCAACAGCAAAGGCCAGACTGTTTGAAATCGCATTATTCCTTGCTGATGCAATGTTTTCATTATCTATTCTGCTTGTTCCTGTTGCCTCAACAGTTTTTAAGGCGGTTTTTTCTTCAGCCTGAACAAAACACGGTAATACTGTTGCAAATGCAAGCAAAAATATAACAAGCAATCTATTTGTTTTACTAATACTGCAAGAAAATATTCTCATACCTTATCTTATTTCCTTTCCACTCTTTGCAAATCATTATGTGTTTTGTATGGCTTGTAATATAATTAATTTTTTCTCGCTATTACATAATCTGCAATATTTAAAAGATTTTCTTTGGTTATTGAAGGTTTAAAGACCGAAAGAGATTTTTTTGCATTATCAACATATTCTAATACCAGCTTTTTAGTATATTTAATCCCCTCATATTTTTTTAACATCTCAATAAAAGTGAAAAAATCATCGTCGGAAAAATTCTTGCACTTTATTATCTTTTCCATTTTATCACGGTCTTTTGTGCCGGCTTTGTTAAGGGAATATATAACGGGCAAGGTCAGTTTACCTTCCTTCAAGTCCGCGCCAACCGCTTTTCCAAGGGTACTGACATCCGACGTGTAGTCGAGAAGATCATCAACCATCTGGAAAGCGATTCCAAGATTAATGCCATATTTGGAAAGGGCCATCTCTTCTTCTTTTGTTGCGCCGGCTATAAGGGCGCCAACACGGCATGCCCCCTCGATAAGAACAGCGGTTTTGTGCTGAATAATGTCCATGTACTCATCTTCTGCCAGGTCTATTTTACCTTTTCTTATTAACTGGTGTATTTCACCCTGGGACATATATTCTGTTATTTTTGCTATTATTTCGATAACTTCCGGCAACCTTGTTTGTGCTGAAATTGAAAGGGCTCGCGCAAGCAAGAAATCTCCTACAAGGACGGTGCTTGAATTGCTCCATATTGAATTTGCCACGGGTTTGCCCCTGCGCAGTGCGGCGCCATCAACGATATCGTCATGCAAGAGGGTTGCAGCATGCAAGTATTCAAAAACAACGGAAAAGGTTTTGTCTTTTTCCCCTTTATAGCCACTTATTCTGGCGGAAAGAATCATAAGCAAAGGTCTTATCCTTTTGCCGCCGCTGAACAAAATATGACTGGCCGTTTGGTTTACCAGATCGAGGTACGGGTTTAAATTTTGCTCGAGGGCGGTTTCAATCCCTTCAAGATCATTTTTTACTGCAGCAAGGATTTTATCCTTTAAGTCGGTCATACTGTCTCTCCAACAGGATTTTGCCTGAAAGCAAAAGGAATTTTTAGACGTATTGCCTAATTTGCGGTAATTAATTGGATGCGCAAGTTACCTTAGGAGGTAAGTATTCTAACAAACCGTATTTACTAAAATTTGGTCTGTTCTATATAGAATGGCTAGCCGGTTTTTCTGGCAGGGCTTACTACGAATTTTTTTACATCAAATTTTGCCTGGAAATTATGTTAGTTACATAGGTTCAGGTAAGGGATGTCGCGTTAATTCAAGCAGACAAGAAAGTTGTCCGAGAAATTATCATTCGCCGTTAATTTTTTTTCTTAGTTTTCCGGAACATTTGAATGTAACTACTTTTCGTTCCCTCAGTATTAAATCGGAACCGGTCGCGGGATTTCGTCCCCTCCGTTTCTTCTTGTCCTTTATGCAGAATTTTCCGAATCCTGAGATTAAGACATCCTCATTTTTTTCAAGTGTACGCTTGATTATTTCCACAAGGGATTCAACGGTATCGATCGATTTTTTTTTGGTGAAGCCAAGCTCGTGTACCTTCTCGACAATATCGCTCTTGGTTAATGCCATGGTGCCTCCTGAAAAAAACTTGTTGCGTTATAATTTATAATTTTTTCTTGAATCTTCAATAATTGCGGAATCGAGTCGATCAACCTTATCCATAATATTGTCAATTCTTTTTATAATTTTATCGATCTCACCTTTTAATTTTGTGGCAACCATATCATCCTTCTTACTGATTTTGTAAAAAAATGATATTAAACGGTTAAGCGTTATAATTAATAATTATTTCAATGGTTGATTAAATATTAAAAATTATAGGCTACACCCTTTCAAAAAATGAATTATACGGTTTTTAATTATATGTCAAGAAGTTAAGAAGTAAAAAAATATTAATAATCGACCAGGCTTTTTATTGAAGAGGTAGAAACTCAAATTGCAAAAAATATTTAAGTGTTAAATGTTTTTATTTCTTCCAGACAATAATGTAATATACATGTTATATATCAAAAAATAGAGACTTTTGAAAAATGTTTTATTTCGTCTGAGGCAAAACAGTTCAAGGAAGACGAAAATTTTATATATAATAATATGATACTATATTTTAATGGGTTTTACATCGAATTTTAATCTTTTCAGCAGCAACCGATTGGAAATGCTGGCAGGGGCGATGGCAAAAATTTTGGAAACTCCCCTGTCGTCGCCGTTTGCTCAAGAAATTATTGTTGTACAGAGTAAAGGCATGGAACACTGGATTTCCATGGAACTTGCCCGGCGCCACGGCATATGCTCAAATATCGATTTTCCTTTCCCAAACGCTTTTGTTTATGAGATGTTCCAAAAAGTTATACCCGATTTTAGCGAAGATCATTATTTTGATCCGGATATAATGGCGTGGAATATCATGAAACTTATTTTGTCATGCATAACAAGACCTGCGCTTAAAAGCATCAAATTCTATCTGGACAAACCAAATAAGGATCTTAGAAGATTCCAGCTTGCAGAGCGGATTGCCGATACATTTGACCAATATCTTATATTTCGTCCTGAAATGATTTTCAAATGGGAAAGGGGCCAGGAGAGTAACTGGCAGGCTATACTATGGAGAGAACTTGTTAAAGAAAAGGAAAGCAAGCATCGCGGGGCTCTTGCCGGAGAATTTTTCAACCTGATTGAAAAATCCGGTAACCGCGTAAAGAATCTACCCGAAAGGGTTTCAATTTTTGGCATATCATACCTTCCCCCTTTTCATATGCAGATTTTTGCGGCGATATCTAAGTTTGTCGAGGTGAACTTTTTTATTATGAACCCTTGCAGTCATTACTGGGGTGATATCCTTTCAAAAAGAGAGATAAAAAGAGTGGCAAAGAGTATAAGCGCTAAAGGTTTTGAAACGGAATCCAGTGCAAAAGAGATACTCCACATAGAACATGGAAACGATCTGCTGGCGTCCATGGGGACTTTGGGAAGGGATTTTTTTGATTTGACCTGCGAATTTGCCGGCGAGGGAGTTCAGCTCTTTGTCGAACCCGGCGAGGATACTCTGCTGTCTTGTGTGCAGTCTGATATTATGAATCTTGTTAACAGAGGGGCGGATAAAAGCAGGCCGGATAAAAATAAAATTGTCGCAGAAGATGATGTTTCAATCCAGATACACTCCTGTCACGGTCCCATGCGGGAAATTCAGATCCTGTATGATAATCTGCTTGAAATGTTTGAAAAAGATCCGGATTTAACGCCTGAAGATATCCTTGTGATGATGCCTGACATTGAGACTTACAGCCCATATATCCAGTCTGTGTTTGATCTTCCGGCCGATGATTCAAAAAGGATCCCTTTTAGTATCGCAGACCGGAGTATTATCGGTGAAGGTTCCGTCACCGATATTTTTTTGGAGATATTAGATCTTAAAACCGGCCGTTTCAGTGCGGCTGATGTATTTGCAATCCTTGAATCACGTCCGGTGCGTGAAAAATTTGACATATCGACAGCCGATCTTGAACTTATTCAAAACTGGATAAACGACACCAGGATAAGATGGGGTATTAACGGACGTGACCGCAAAAGCTTGGGCCTTCCTGAATTTTCTGAAAACACCTGGCAGGCGGGAATAAAAAGGCTTGTTTTAGGATACGCACTGCCTGGTAAAGACGAAAAAAGATTTGCCGGCATCCTGCCTTACGACAATATCGAAGGAGATGACGTTTCTGTGCTCGGCAGGTTTGTTGAGTTTGCGGATCAACTGTTTTCACATGTCAAATCTTTGAATAGAGTAAAGACTATAAGTAAATGGTCGGTTACTTTGACGGATATTTTAGAAAAGTTTTTTTTGGCTGCTGAAAATTTTGAAAAGGAGATGCAGATAATAGGACGCACGTTAAGCGGTTTGATCAACATGCAGAACTTGTCTGATTTTCACGACAAAGTCGATTTTGCCGTTATCCGTTATTATCTGGAACAGAATTTTAAAAAAAAGGGTTTCGGTTCCGGTTTTATCACAAGCGGCGTAACTTTTTGCGCCATGCTGCCGATGAGGAGCATACCTTTTAAAGTTATATGCCTTGTGGGTATGAACAGCGATGTTTATCCCAAAAAATCCAAACAGCTTGAATTTGATCTTGTTGCAAAATTTCCCAAACCAGGGGACAGGTCACGCCGAAACGACGACCGGTATCTTTTTTTAGAAGTCCTGCTCTCTGCAAGAAAAAAATTGTATATAAGTTACGTGGGAAACAGCATTCGCGACAACAGCCCTATACCCCCGTCGGCGCTGGTAAGTGAACTGACGGATTACATCAAGCAGGGTTTCGGTACCCCCCCCGACAGGGATATACTCAGTCAGATTATAACCAGCCATCGTCTCCAGGCCTTTAGCCCTGAATATTTTAAAGAAAACAACAATCTGCTTAGCTATTCAAAAGAAAATTTTTACACTGCCTGCCGACTCATAAATACACGGAAAACACCTGTTTCTTTTATTACAAAGGGTCTTCCCAAGCCGGGAAAAGAATGGAAAACGGTTGACGTAAATGATTTTTGCGCTTTCTATCACAATCCGTCCAGGTTTTTGTTAAACAAGAGGATCGGAATTTATCTTGAAGAAAGCGCTTTGATCCTTAAAGAGAATGAACCGTTTGATATCGGCGGGCTGGACAAGTATTTGCTTGAACAACGCCTTTTGGAAAAAAGAGTGTCAGGATATGATCTTAAGGGTTTACTCCCTTTAAACAAGGCTTCCGGAATTCTTCCACACGGCGCAATCGGAGAATGCATCTATGGCGGAATAACCCGAAAAATAGATGATTTTATTATAAAAACAGAGCCTTATGTGCAAGACAGAAAGTTGGCGGCCATAGAAGTGGATCTTGATATATCCGATTTCAAATTGATCGGCAAAATCGATGACGTCCGTCAAAAACATTTGCTTTATTACCGTTTTGCAAAACTAAAGGCAAAAGACCATCTTGGGATATGGATCCGCCACCTTGTGTTAAACAGCATCGAATCTTGCGATTATCCAAAGACGAGTCTTCTTGTCGGATTAGATTCTGCCGGGAGGAAGAGATCCGGCAGACAAGATGAATCCGTATGGGAGGGATGGGAATACCTTCCTGTGAAAAACAGCGTTGATATTTTAAAAAGCCTGCTCGACAATTTCTGGAAAGGCCTGGTTAAGCCGTTGCATTTTTTTCCGCAATCTTCTTTAATTTATGCCGCGCAGGTTGTAGAAAAGGACAGACCTTTTGGCGAAGCGCTTGAAAAGGCGCACAATATCTGGGCGGGCGGCAAGTACGGCCGGGGGGAAATAGAAGATGAAT
>JAUVKB010000171.1 GCA_030596405.1 Deltaproteobacteria bacterium | reverse complement strand
TTAAGATATCTTCGCGTCTATTGCTGTCCAGTCCTTTTGTCGGTTCATCAGCGAGCAGCAGATCCGCCTGGCCTGCAAGCGCCATTGCAACCAATGCCCGCTGCTTCATACCGCCGCTGTAATGATGCGGATAATTAAAAGCCCTTTTTTCGGCGTTTTTAATTCCCATAATATCCAAAAGGGCGACGGCTTTTTTGACGGCATCTTTTTTTTTAAGTCCCAGAGGCATCGGATGCATCCTGAAAGACTCGGCTACCTGAAATACGATTTTTTGCACAGGGTTTAAGGCATTTCCAGTACCCTGGGGAATGTATGCTATTTTATGTGCCCGGAGCCTTCGCATTTTTTCATCTGAAAAATCAAAGATGTTTTTATTTTTAAATATAACCTTGCCTGAAACATCGGCTCCAGGAGGCAGGAGTCTGAGCATGGCCAGAAGTAAAACACTTTTGCCGCTTCCTGTTTCGCCTATCAAGGCGATCTTTTCATTTTTGTTTATGCCAAAATTAATATCATCAAGCACCTGCAAAATCGAGTGGTCTTTATTTTGAAATTTAACATTAAGCCCATTTACAAAAAGCAGATTGTTTTTTTTAAAATCAATTTTAGGCTTTTTGCTTATGAATCCGTTCAACCGTCCTGATTGACCAGGTTGTTGACCAGGTTGGCAGGGTTGACCGGATTGAATAAAACAATTTTCATCATCTTTATGCAAAAAAGCAGAGCCTGAAAGCGTGAAGCCCAGCACAGCAAGGCATATGCAAAAAATCGGGGGAAGATACCACCAGAAACTGCCGCTTACCACGCCACCATTTAAAAAGGCGTCATTTAACATCATTCCCCAGCTTTTATGGACAGGATCACCTAAGCCCAGAAAACTTATCCCGGCCTCTGTCAGCATGGCGCCCGCAACAGCAAGAGAACCTTTGGCAAATAGAATCTCCAGGGTATTTGGAAGGATATGCCGAAACATAATATGAAAATTGCCGGCACCCAGGCTTTTTGAACTTGTGACAAAGTCTGCTTCGCATATTTGAAGCACGCGGGACCTGACTACTCTTGCTGTGCCGGGCCAGGACAGAAGTGAAATAACAATAATGATTTTTCCGGTTCCTGGTCCAAGATAGGCAGATAAAATAATAATAAGGGGCAGTCCAGGGATAAGCAGAAATATATCTGTAATACGCATAAGAATATCGTCTATGATTTTTCGAAAAAATCCTGAAACCGTTCCTATAAAACCGCCAAGAACCGTAGCAAGAAAAGCTGCCGCCAATCCCACAAGAAGGGATATCCTTGTACTGAATATCAATTCGCTGAAAATATCCTGCCCGATATCATCTGTTCCCAAAAAATGACCGTTTCCCGGAGAAAGAAAAGGATTATCCAGGGTTTTTAAATCAAAAGGAGCGATCCAGGGCGCAAAAACAGCAGTCATAAAAAAAGAGACCAGTATAAACGGGCCGAGCAGCCCTTTTATGTTTTTATGGAGACTGATTTTATGCATCATTTTTAAACGCTGCGTCTCTGATTCTAGGATCAACAGCGGCATTAAAGAGATCAGACGCTGCGTTTGCCAGGATCACGCAAAGGGTAAGGATAAGAAGGGAACCGGAAAGCAGGGGATAGTCGCGGGAAAGCAACGCGTCATATATTAGTGTGCCCATGCCCTGCCATGAAAATACAACCTCAACAAGGAGCGCGCCTCCTGCCATAATGCCGAAATTTAAGGCAACGACCGTTGCGTACGGCGGCAAGGCATTTTTCAAGACATGATAAAATAATATCTGCCTTTCTTTTAAACCCTTTGAAATTGCGGTTAACATATAATCTTCCGCTTTGATCTCCATCACGGCTCCGCGCATTATCGGATAGTTATACGCGGTGTTATGGCATACCAGAACTGCCATGGGCAAAGCCATATAACGCAGGATATCCACAAACCCGGCAATACCGGAAAGATTATCCCCTGCCATACCTCCCAGAGGGAAAAGTCCGGCATAAAAACCGAATACAAGTAAAAATAAAAGGCCGAGTCCATAGGTCGGCACTGCATAAATAACAAGAAAAAACGGAGTTAATATCCTGTCTGTTTTTTGCCCTGATCTCCAGCCCGACACAATTCCCAGCCACGCGCCGAGAAGAGTGGAAATAATGATCGAAGGCACAAGCAAAATTAATGTCCATTTCAGTCTGAAGAGAATTACCTGAAATACCGGCCGGCTGTAATGGTATGACCAGCCCAGGTCAGCCTTCATGGTATTTGCGAGAAAAGCAGTATATTGTTTATACAAAGGCTTGTCTAATCCGTATCCGGCTTTCAGCTTTTCCATTTCCTGCGGGGTTTGGTTGTTGATTTGCAGATAACCTTCTTCACCCAAAAGATGAATCAATGGATCTCCGGGCATCAGATGAACAAGGAAAAAATTTAAGGTAATAATACAGATAAAGGCCAAAAAATACTGGGATACTTTATATGAAAAAGATTTCACTCAGCCTTTAACCCCTTTGTTTTTGATGAAAGGGGCGGGTTTATAAATCTTAATGAACGCCAGGAAAACCGGTTTGCCAGGCCGCCTTCCAGTTGGTTTACCTTAAAACCTTGTTGGTTTTTATAAAAAGGATAGATGTTTTTGCTCCAGCAGAGGGCGGCAGCAGGCAGGTGTCTTGCATAGTAGCTTTGCAAGTCATGATATAATTTTTTTAATATTAAAGGATCAGTTGTCTCTAATATCCGATCACATAAAAACAAAAAATCAGGGTCTGTTATATTCCCTATAACGCCTCCTCCTTTTCTGCGGGAATCAAAATATCCGCTGCCATATCCGGCATGCATCATCATTCCCCAGGGAGTGGTTCTGAACAAGACCAGATCGTATTTGTCTTGATTAAGAAAATTTATCCATGTGGACAGATCCACGTATTGAACGGCAAGGTGGATACCGACAGCTTCAAGATCGTGTGTCAGCAACTTTACAAGCTGGCTGTTTCCGGGAAGATTTCCTCTGACTAAAAGATTCAGAAAAATTTTATTGCCGTCTGGAAATTCAAACATCCCATCGTTATCACGATCTTTAAATCCGCAAGACTCAAGAAGTGTCGTGCTTTTTTCAGGGCCATAAGTCAAGGTAGAAAATTTTTTGTGAAAAGGAAATGCCGGCGGAACAAAACCTGCTCCAGGCACATCACCTTTTTTTCTTAAAAAACATCGGTTAATCCTTTCATAGTTTATGGCAAAACAAATGGCCTTCCGGACATTTAGCATGTCAAGGGGCGCGTGGTTTAAATTAAAACCGAGGGCTGCTGGAACGCCGAGAGAATCAGCCTCAAGAAATTTAATATCACCGTTTTTCTCAAGCTGTTTTACATGTTGCAGAGGATAACCGGAGGCATATTTATAAAAAAGATCAATTTTATTTTTTATAAGCGCCATGGTTAATATGTCCATGTTTTGATATAGGTGAAATTCTATGCGGTCGATTTTGGGTATCACGCCGTAATAAGAAGTATTTACATCAAAAGAGACCCTGCCTGCTTCCCTGTTAAAGGAATTAAAAACATAAGGGCCGCAGCCTGTAGTAATCCCGCCGGCAAGGGCCCTTTGAGGATTGTCTATTTTTTCCCATATATGTTTTGGCAAGATACGCACTATAAAACCGGCATTAATCAAAAAACGGCTATACGGTTTTTTAAGCCTGAAAACCGTTTCATTGCCGTTAATACATATATCTTCTATCAGATTTGCGGCCCAGCCCGATGTTATATTGTGCCTTGCAAGATAATTAAATGTAAATTTAACATCTCCGGCTGTAACCGGATACCCGTCATGCCATCTTGCATCAGAAACCAGCTTGAATTTCCATATTTTCCCGTTTTTACTGCAAGACCAATTCTCGGCAAGCTGGGGAACTGCGCGAAAATCAGCGTCAAAACGGACAAGCGTGTCATGGGTCATCAGCATTGCCAGAATATTATAATAATAATCAGCCAGGGGATTGATCTGCTTTATTTTCATGAAAGCGCCGATCCTTAGCCGATCTGTTTCAGACAAAGAGCTGTCTTCTTTTTTAAAATCCGAACAACCACAACATGCATAAAGCAACAAAATAGAACCAACAATATATATGCAAATCACTCTGAAATATTTATAATTTCCCATATTCTAAAAAGTCATTTTTATCTCGCCGAAAAATACTGTTCCAGGATCTTCATATACATATAACGTCCTGTAATCTTCATCAAAAACATTATCTATGCTAAGTGAAAGATCTATGTTTTTTACATACCCTTTTGAAATCGGAAAATGTTTGACAGCTTTCAAATCCACCACAAACGACTCTTCCATATACTTTTTTTCTCCTGATGATGTATATTCGGTATTGTCGTTATTGGTATGTTGATCATCCATATATCTTCCGAATATGCTTATGGTAAAATTGTCTTTTCTGTCATAAGTAATGCCTATGTTTGCCTTATGCTCCGGGCTGAAAGGAAGCCAGTTATTTTCCTGATCCGGATTTGACGGGTTTTTGTCGATTTTAGCCTTGTTCCATGTATAATTTGCATTTATTAACCAGTTTTCAAGAAGCTGAAAAGCAAAATCAACTTCAACACCGTAAGATTTTGCGCGGCCGATATTTTCGTTGATCCAGATATCACCGGCATCAAACCAGGA
>JAUVKB010000204.1 GCA_030596405.1 Deltaproteobacteria bacterium | reverse complement strand
TGTAAGGTCTGAAGCGACTTTTTCCCTTTTTATAAGGGATTATCCGCAGGATAGAAGCTATTTTGTCTCCGCAGGGCTTGAGGATGTTCTCAGAGAGCTGGAGATGTTCCATTTTTCTGAAAGTGATATCAACTACCTGAAAAAGACAGATCTTTTTGCCGATGACTTTATTTCGTATTTAAAACAGCTTCGTTTTTCCGGGCACATACACGCCATGCCGGAAGGCACTATCTTCTTTGCAAATGAGCCTGTTTTAGAAGTTACAGCGCCTGTAATTGAGGCCCAGTTGCTTGAAACCTTTATTCTCAATACGATCAGCTTCCAGACCATCATCGCCTCTAAGGCTGCAAGGTGTGTGCATGCCGCTAAGGGGCGGAGTCTTATTGACTTTTCACTTCGAAGGACACAGGGGCAGGACGCGGGGATTAAAGTCGCCCGCAGCACTTATATCGCCGGATTTGCCGCAACGAGCAATGTCCTTGCAGGCAAATTTTACGATATCCCCATATCAGGAACAATGGCGCATTCTTATATAAGCGTGTTCAACAGCGAGGTTGAGGCGTTTTCCGCCTTTTCCCGTACGTTCCCCGATAATTCAGTTTTTCTTATCGATACATATGATACGGTTGAGGGAGCTAAAAACGCCGTAATTGTTGCAAAGAACATGAAGAAAAACGGAAATTCACTAAAAGGTATCCGCCTTGACAGTGGTGATATGACCGACTTGAGCAAAAAGGTTCGTAAAATCATGGATGATGCCGGACTTTCTGGTGTGAAAATATTTGCAAGCAGCGGTTTTGACGAGTTTAAGGTAGCGGATGTTATTGCAAGGGGAGCAGAAATCGATGCTTTCGGCGTCGGAACAAAAGTCGGGGTTTCTGCAGATGCGCCTTATCTTGATATTGTTTATAAGATAGTCAGGTTTAATGACCGTGACGTGCGGAAATTGAGTCCGGGCAAGATTACCCTGGCCGGCAAAAAGCAGGTGTTCAGGAAATTGGGCGGCAACGGCCGGTATGTTGAAGATACCGTCGGGATGAGAGACGAAATTATAGACGGGAGCAAACCTTTATTGGAAAGCATTATGGAAAACGGAAAATCGGTTCGCCCTTTTCCGTCTCTTCAGGCCGTTCGGGAAAGATTTAAAAAGAATTTTTCGTCTCTTGATGAAAAATACAAGTCACTTCACGGTAATATTCTTTATCCTGTAAAATTCAGCAGACGCCTTATTGAACTCCAGAAAGGCGTATGAGCAGGCCTTTTAATGCAGGAAAGATCTCATATAAAAAAGATAGGTTTAGTTGTAAAAGCTGATCCAAAGGCGATTAAAAAAGCCGATGAGCTTGAAAACCTCCTGCGCTCAAAAGGCTCGGATGTTTTCAGGAAAGAAAGCACGCCGCCCACCCGCAGAATCTCGGTCAAAAGCAGTTCTTTAGCGCCGTCTGATCTTTTCTGCGTTTTTGTTCTTGGAGGGGATGGAACATTTTTAAGTGCTGTGCGCTGGGTAGGGGACCAGGGCATTCCGATTATAGGTGTCAAGTTTGGCAATGTAGGTTTTCTGGCGGAAATCGCGGAAGAAAACCTGTTTTCCGTTGCCGATTCCATTTTAAAAAATGAATTTGACGTAAGATCCAGGATGCGCCTTTTGGTAACAGTGACCAGGGAGGGGCAAAAGCTTGCTCATGAAACCGTATTGAACGACGTTGTCATTAATAAGGGGGCTCTTGCCAGGCTGGCGCATATTACAACATATATTAACGATCAATATTTGACGACATACAGCGCGGACGGGCTTATTATTTCAACCCCCACCGGCTCAACGGCATATTCACTTGCCGCGGGCGGGCCTGTTATCCACCCCGCGGTGCCGGCAATCATTATGACGCCTATTTGCCCTTTTACCCTTACCAACCGGCCATTAATCGTACCGGATTCGGCATGTATAAAAATTAAGCTTGCAAAAAAATCTTCAGATATCATGCTGACCTTTGACGGCCAGGCAGGGCTTGACATAGATGACAGAGATACGATTATTATTCAAAAAGGGCATTATCCCGTTAATATGATATCGATGCCGGGTCAGCACTATTTTGATGTTTTGAAAGCCAAATTAAGATGGGGCGGGGGCAGGGTGTAACCGGATACAGATGTCCGGATCTGTCACGTTGGGAGATATTTATGCGTCGTATATCTATAGTCGCATTGCTTGTGATTTTGTCGGTTTTTTTTACTTCCGATTTTAATGCCGAATCTCAAGTGTTCGAACAAAAGCCAAACGGCAAAATCGACTGGACCCAGGGGGCCGTTCAGGCTGCGGGGATCGGTGTTCCGCCGGAAAAGGATTTTTCCAGGCACGTGGCGCAAGCCAAGGCCCTTGCGTCTGCAAAAGTTGTTGCTCAGCATAACCTTCTTGAGATTGTAAAAACGATCAGGATTGACTCTGAAAACAAAGTAAAAGATATTTTAAGGCAGGACGCTGCAATAACGGAAAACATAGAAAGTATCGTCCGGAATGGCCGGCTTGTAAAACAGGAATACCTGTCGGATGGAACAGCAAAAGTTACCATACGGATAAACCTGCACGGCGGTTTTGCCCAGCTTATTCTTCCTTTGGATATCAGGCAGATAGAACCGATTAAACCTGTCGGGCCGACAGAGCCGGTTCAAAATGCGCCTTCATCTCTTCCGGCTGATCATTCTGCCCGGGTTTCAAGACCTTCTTCGCCGGTTTTTACGGGACTGGTTGTCGATGCCGGAGGTCTTGCAATAAATCCTGCCATGACGATAAAAATACTGGATGAAAACGGGCGGGATGTTTACGGACCGGCGTATGTCAGCCGTGAGTTTGCCGTGGGCAGGGGGATGGTTAAATATGTTAATGATATAACGACGGCACAAAGCGATCCGAGAGTTATGGACAACCCGTTGACTGTAAAAGGGTTGGAAACCAGAGGAGCCGGATGCTCCGACATTATTATCAGCAATGCAGATGCTTCAAAAATCAGGAGTTCTTCAGAACATCTTTTGTTCCTGAAAAAATGCCGTGTGATCGTCGTTATTAATTAGTTGTCGATCAGGCGGCAATCCGTTCTTTTACGAGATCAATGTATATGGAGCCGGGATAATCGGAAAGAATTTTTTTAAAAGCCTCGATGCTTTTGACCTTGTCGCCCATTTCAGCATAAAGACGTCCCAGATTAAAATATGCCTCGTCTTTCATGATCAAATCAGACCCTGAAACAATCATTTCAAAATTGTCTACGGCCTTTTTGTAATCTTTTTTTCCTTCATAAGAATAACCAAGGCTGCTCAGTATAAGATTTATTAAATAAAGGCTGTCTCCAAAACTGCCAAGTGCTTTATTATATATTTCTATTGCATTATCAAAATCGGCCGCATTGTAACAGATATTGGCAAATACAACCTGTGTTAGTTCTCCGCCCGTTTTTTTTGGGTATTTATCAATAATCTTCTGAAAATCGTCTTTTACATTATGGTAAGCGTTAACCGGGCCATCCGTTTTAACAGTCATTCTATATTTAGCCATGCACTGTTCAAGCATGACAAAAGAATTGTATTCGGCTCTATTTGATCGATACAAAAAACCTGATATGACAATCAGTACGATAATAAATATACCTAAAGTCCATGCTGCCTGAGTTTTATGGTTTTTAAGTTCTTCGATCAATCTGGATGAAAAGGTCATAAACTTATCGGGTTCTTTAAGTAACTGTTTCCGTGTTTTTTTATTTTTTGCCAATT
>JAUVKB010000031.1 GCA_030596405.1 Deltaproteobacteria bacterium | reverse complement strand
TCATTACGATCAAAACCAGCAAGCGGAATGGAATGGTAATTTCAATACTGCTGGTGGAAGAGAACGATGATTTAATGCTTATTACAAGCAGCGGGAAAATAATACGTATGCCTATACACGGTATTTCAGTGATCAGCCGTAATACCCAGGGCGTTAAGCTGGTTGGGATGGAGCCTGAGGAAAGGGTCGTAGGCGCCGCAAGACTGGCTGAAAAGGAAGAATGAATCTAATAGATAGTTAGCAATGTATGCAAATTAGGCCTGAAATAGATACGGACAATTTAAAGGTCGGCGTTGTCGGCGGCGGAAGCTGGGGGACGGCCCTTGCCAACCTTTTATGCCTGAAAGGTTTTAAAGTAGACCTGTGGACTTTTGAAAAGGAAGTAAAAGGTCAGATAGAAAAGAACAGGGAAAACAAGTTGTTTCTTCCCGGATTTTTTCTTTCAACCAATCTGTTCCCTTCAAACGATATAGCCAGGGTCGTTTCAGATAAAGACCTGTTACTGGTGGTTGTTCCGTCTCATGTTATGCGGGAAACAGCGCTTAAGTTTGCAGAGCATGTTTTACAGGATACCGTTGTTGTGTCGGCCTCAAAAGGGATTGAAAACAAAACTCATCTGACCATGTACGGTGTCTTAAGAGAAATACTTCACAAAATTCCCGGCAACCGGTTTGCAGTCCTTTCAGGCCCTAGCTTTGCCCGGGAAGTTGCAAAAAAAGTCCCCACCCTTGTTACTGTTGCATCAAAGGATCCGGAAACCGCCGGTTTTGTCCAGCAGGTTTTTGCCACGCCGTATTTCAGGGTATATACCAATAATGACGTGATCGGCGTCGAACTTGGAGGCGCGGTCAAGAATGTAATAGCAATAGCCGCGGGAATCATCGACGGCCTCGGTCTTGGATTAAATACAAGGGCTGCCTTGATAACGAGAGGACTTACGGAGATAAGACGCCTGGGCATTAAGCTTGGCGCAAATCCGCGCACTTTTGCGGGTCTTGCCGGTGTCGGCGATTTGCTCCTTACCTGCACCGGAGATCTTAGCAGAAATCACACACTGGGTAAAAAGATAGGTGAAGGGGAAAAAATAAATGAAATTCTGTCTCAAATGCGTATGGTTGCCGAAGGGGTAAAAACAGCCAAATCCGTTTATAATTTGTCCCGAAAGCTTGGCATTGAAATGCCGATTTGCCATGCGATCTACCATATCCTTTATGACGATTTTCCCCCGAAAGAGGCTGTGCATATGTTAATGACCCGCGATCTTAAGCGGGAGATGGACGAACTCTAACTGTTTTTAATATGTTAACTCGATAATTTAACTTGTTTTTATGGACGGGCGCAAACCTCATAAAGGGGAAGGTCACAGGAAAAGACTCAGGGACAGGTTCCTTTCTTCAGGCCTGTCCGGGTTTAGCGATTATGAGGTTATTGAACTCTTATTGACGCTGGCCACCCCGAGAAAAGACTGTAAGGATGCGGCCAAGGCTGTTTTAAAAAAATTTAAAACTTTACAGGGAGTGTTTGAAGCCTTTCCTGCCGAACTTTGCAAAGTTGAGGGGATAGGGGCTGCTAATCTGTTCGGGATCAAGCTTATCAAGGCCGTTGCCGACCGGTATCTGGAAAAAAAATTGATCAAAAAAGACCCTGTAAACAATTCAAAAGAGCTGTTTGATTTTTTGTGCCACAGCATAAGAGATAAAGACGTAGAGTATTTTGCGGTTGTTTTTTTAGATGCCAAAAACAAAGTTATAACTACGGAAACGCTGTTTAAAGGGACATTGACTGCCAGCGCTGTCTATCCTAGGGAAGTAGTGCGTGCCGCTATTAATAATCATGCCGCAGCGCTTATTTTTGCCCATAACCACCCTTCCGGCGATCCAAATCCGTCTGATGAAGATGTTTTAATAACACGCAAGCTCGTTTTTGCCTGCAGGGTTATGGGGATTACGGTTCATGAGCATTTAATCATAGGAGATAACAGATATTTCAGCTTTGCTGATCAGGGGCATATCGCCAGGATGAACCATGAGTTTGAGATGCAAAATTAAATGACCGATAACAAAAAATCTTCCTGTTTTGGAATACCCTCTTGTTTTGGAATAATAGATACGGTTTTCCCCGAAAATAAAGAAGGGATTAGAACCACGCCGGAATCTTGTCTTGCTTGTTCATATAAGACCGATTGTTTAAAAGCCGTTATAGAGGGCCCGGACGGGTTAAAACTCAGGGAAGAATCTATAGATAGAGCCTATGGCGCAGGTATGATAAATTTTCTTGAAAGATGGTCCAGGAAAAAAGACCTTCAACGCAGGATAATTGAAACAAAAATCAGGAGTGGGAAATGAAATCTATCAAAGAAGAAAAAATGTCAGGCAAGAAACTTTTTATCAGGGTTGATTTTAACGTCCCGCTTGATGAGCATCAGAACATTACGGACGATTCAAGGATAAAGGCTGTTTTACCTACTTTGAAGTATGCCCTGGACCATGATGCAATGCTGGTTATCGCTTCACATATGGCCAGACCAAAGGGAAAGGTTGTGCCGGAATTTAGTCTTGCTCCTGTTGCAAAACGTTTGGGCAGACTCCTTGAAAAAAATGTTAAACTGGCGCCCGATTGTATAGGGCCGGAGGTGGACGATCTTGTATCTAAAATGAAAACAGGCGACGTTGTGCTCCTTGAAAATTTGCGGTTTCATTCTGAAGAGCAGGAAAATGATGATGCATTTGCAAAAGAGCTCATAAAACTTTGTGATGTGTATGTTAACGATGCCTTTGCCGTTTGTCATCGTATTCATGCATCTGTGGCCGCCATAACAAAGCATGTGCCTGTGCGTGTTGCGGGCTTTTTGCTGCAGAAAGAGCTTTCCTATTTTAAAAAAGCCATGGATAAGCCGTCACGCCCCCTTGTCGCCATTATCGGGGGTTCAAAGGTGTCAAGCAAGGTAGTGGCATTGGAAAACATGCTTCATCATGTTGATAAATTTATCATCGGCGGCGCTATGGCAAATACTTTCCTAAAGAGTATAGGCTGTGATGTCGGAATGTCAAAAGTCGAGGATGACCTTGTCGGGATAGCCGGATCTGTGCTGAAAAAGGCGGCCAAAAATGGAATAAAATTTTATATCCCTGTTGATGTCGTTGCGGCGAGCCATTTTGATCCCAAAGCTGAAGTCAAGATAGTGCCGGTACAGGAAATACCTTCTGAATGGATGGCTCTGGACATAGGCCCTGCCACATCTATGCTCTATTCCGAGGTCCTGTATGATGCGAAGACAATTGTATGGAACGGCCCTTTGGGAGTGTTTGAAATGGATGCGTTCAGCAGGGGCACAACAGCTATGGTGAATAACGTGGCCAATTCCTATGCGCTTTCGATTGCCGGTGGCGG
This sequence comes from Deltaproteobacteria bacterium, assembly GCA_030596405.1. GTDB lineage: Bacteria > Desulfobacterota > Desulfobacteria > Desulfobacterales > JAUVKB01 > JAUVKB01. Next base: position 11,411 of record JAUVKB010000031.1, on the reverse strand, counting down.
TGATACGGATGTCGCCATACACAAGGCGGGCGAAACTGACAGAATATCATATATTTCAACGGGCGGGGGCGCTTTTTTATGCCTTCTGGAAGGGAAAACATTGCCGGCCGTAGCCGCGCTTGGTTAGAAGTGATTTTAAATTCAGACCCGGTACAACCATGATTCAACCTTGCCACCAGCGATATTGGAGAATAAAGCGAAATCCGGCACTGTAGAAGTATGGAATAAATGCGAATAACATTTGCAATCACTACAACCGAAACCCTGAATTGGAGACATGCCGCTCATATCGCGCAAGAGCTGAGCCCATCGATGCTCAAGACGTTTAGTTTCGTGGCTATACCATGCGCCAAAAGGGCTCACAAATTCGCGCAGATAATCTATATGCCAATGCTTGGGCTTTGTCTTGCGACAATGCCGCGATACACGCGCTTGCACGCCGCCCGGCCCGAATGCGCTGCCGACATAGATGTAATATCCTGACTCAAGGTCAATCTGACGCCAACTGCCTATTTGAGCCTTGGCGTTCGAACGACTTCGTAGAATTAGTGCGTATGTTCCGGGCTCTGATTTCATTTTACAGTATTGCCGAGTAACGAATCTTTATATAGTGTCCGGTGCAGGACAGACAGGCTAATAATAATGACGTTAAATTTTGAAAAAAGTAAATGTTTTTTTAAATCTGTAGCCGGGATTATTTCTTCTTTTTTTTCAGTCGATGTATATTTTGGGAGAAATATATCGAGTGTGCCGGGCAGTTCGATTGTTTTTTTCCCATGCCCCCAAAATTTACTTTGCTGCGGGCTGGCAGGAATTGTTTCCTGTAAAATCAAAAAAGCAATTGATAACCAAATCGATATGGCATCGCTTGACGCTCTGGTTGACCGGATAGAGGCAAGCAGTTTTAAAAATTCCTTCATAAAAGAATGCACTTTTGACGGAAGTTGTCTGGCAGAAGCGGAACATATTGATTCTCTTTCAAAGACGTTAAATTCGCTGAAGAGAGAAGACAGGTTTTATGAAATTTTTATACACGACGATATACAGAACGCTTTTTTAAAGTTAGCCGAACGGATTTCAGGTGTCATAGATATTGAATCCGGATTTTTATCAGATTATATGGGACGCCTTAACCTGTCCGAGGTCGATGCGATTTCTAAGAGGATCGAGGTATTAAAGGATATTAGATGGTGTATTAAATCGGAGATTTTAGACAATATCGACAAGGTAAAAAGCCTTCTTTCCGGCAGTAATACCCCGCCTGATTCTTTGTCCGTAAAACTATTCAAAAAAATCAATGCCGTTCTAAACAGTATAGATTATCTTGAGGTAAGAGGACGGGATTCGGCAGGTATCTCATTAATATTTATACTCGATACCGATGAGTTTGGAAAATTTACAAATAGTTTAAAGGATGCAAACCTTATCGATCTGCTGGAAGAGCGTTCCGCTAAAAACCCCCTGGTTAATATGGGTATAAGCGTGCGTTGTTCAAAAAATTGTTCAAAAGATTCCGGGGGGCGGGATTATGTCACTGTTGCCATGACTTACAAGGTCGCTGCTGAAATAGGCAGTCTGGGCGATAATACAAATTTTTTGCGCGGCCGGATAAAAGATGACCCGATACTTAAAAAGGTTATCCTGTTAAGGCACCGCTATAACACGGTTTTTGCTCACACCCGCTGGGCGTCTGTCGGGGCGGTCAGCGAACCGAACTGTCATCCCGTGGACAATAAAACAAGTGGGAAGTCGATTGAAAATATCGGCATTATTCATGCGTGTCTGAACGGAGATATCGACAATTATCCGGAGTTGAAAAAAGAATATGAGGCCGATACAGGATCTATCGACAAGGATATCACCACCGACACAAAAATTATACCATTATGGATCGAAAAATATATAAATGACGGTTTCAAAGTGGAAGAAGCATTCCGTCTTGCGGTCAACGATTTCAAGGGCTCCCATGCCATAGCAATGTACACCGATTTAGCTCCCGACAGGTTTTTTCTGGCTCAGAAAGGAAGCGGCCAGGCTGTTTTTGTAGGTTTGTCCGACAATCAGTATATCCCGGCATCCGAGGTTTATGGATTTATTGAAGAGACGAACAGTTATCTCAAAATGAACGGGGAAGTCGTCGCAGACGGACAACACGGCATGACCCAGGGGCAAATTTTCATGCTGAACCAGGAATCCTGCGGAGGAATTGACGGGATTAAAGCTATCTATTACGATGGAACACCCGTTGAACTTAAAGCCGATGATATCAAGTGTACCGATATCACATCAAGAGATATCGACCGCCAGGATTTTTCACATTATTTCTTAAAAGAAATATCCGAATCACCCGATTCCGTTGAAAAAACTCTTTTTAATCGATGGAAAATAACAGACAATGACAGCCGTAACCATGTCATAACGCTTGATGAAAATGTTATTCCTCAACCTTTGCACAATGCATTGTCCGGCGGCCTTATTCGCAGGATCTTTTTTATAGGGCAGGGAACAGCCGGTATAGCGGCTCAGGTATGCGCGAATATTTTAAATTATTACATGAAAGATCCGCTGCTGAATATCAGCGCCGTAAAAGCGTCTGAACTAAGCGGATTTACATTCAGCGAGCATGATGATGAAAACAGCATGGCCGACTCTCTTGTTGTTGCCATAAGCCAGTCCGGCACCACCACGGATACAAACCGCACCGTAGACATGGCAAAAAAAAGAGGCGCTCATACACTTGCAATCGTCAACCGGAGGGATTCGGATATTACATTCAAGGTTGACGGCGTCATGTATACCAGCAGCGGCAGGGATATCGAGATGTCCGTAGCTTCAACAAAGGCGTTTTATTCGCAAATTGTAGCAGGCGCAATTTTAAGCCTTTATATCGCCAGGGTGAAAAACACGAGGGACGACGACTTTGTGTCGGATGAAATCAAACAGCTTCTTGCCCTTCCTTCCCACATGAGAAAAATCCTTTCCATGAGCAAAGAGATTAAAACCTCGGCAAACAGACTTGCTGTGGGCAAGCCCTGCTGGGCGGCGGTAGGAAGCGGGCCTAACAAGGCTTCGGCGGATGAAATACGGATAAAGCTGAGCGAGCTTTGTTACAAGATAATTTCGTCTGATTTTGTTGAGGACAAAAAGCACATCGACCTTTCATCAGAGCCTTTGATTGTAGTTTGCGCCGCAGGCACAAAAGATACTGTGATCGGAGACATAATAAAAGATACGGCTATATTCCAGGCTCATAAGGCTGTGCCTGTGGTTATAGCGGACGAGGGCGAAGAAAGATTTGAGCCGTTTGCAGAGGATGTCTTTCATGTTCCGGTTGTCAAAGAACATCTGGCGCCTGTCTTAAATACGCTGGTCGGGCACATCTGGGGATATTACGCTGCGCTTGCCATTAACGAAGGGTCAAAATTTTTTAATAAATTTCGCGAAGAGCTCCAGGAGATGATAAACGGTTACTCGAAAAAAGAGATGAGCGTATATGAAGTAGTCCTGGAAAAATCCTTCAGGGAAAAGATCGCCCGTTTCTATGCGGAATTCCGCAGGAAAAACAACGAGAATCGACTGCCGACCTGCATGGGGCTGCAATCTGTTTCCGATTTAACCCTTCTTTTAAAATACCTTTCAGGCAGACTCCCTGTGTCGGATTTTGAACTGGATTTCGGCCAAAAAGGGACGGCGCTCAACATGTTAAACAGAATGTTTGAATGTCTCGGAGAATCTATTAACATAATGTCCCGCCCTGTGGATGCTATCAAGCACCAGGCAAAAACAGTAACCGTGGGCACAAGCCGTATCAGTGAAAAGGTAAAGGGGATTATATTTAAGGCTCTTGCTGAAAACAGCATTAACCTGTCACGGCTTACAAACAGAAATATTATAGTGCTTAAGCACCTGCAGGAAATTATCTCAAAAATCAAGGGGTCGATCCTTTACCGTATTAAGGGGTTAAATATTCTTGGCGAACCCACGGATGAAACAACCATTGAGATTGCCGACAGAAAAGGGACATCAAAATCGATCCCCTCCCGTGTGGAAAAAGACAGTAAATTAAAGGGAACCAAAAAAATAATTTTACGGCAGGGAAATGTTTATATCGGCAAGGGCCGTAAAGACGGCCGCAGTATCCTGGTTATTCCTGCTATCTCCTCATTTTCTTCAGCGCCGAACGTGATTGAACATCTTTTGTTGCTGAACATCTCGTTTAAACGGGATATTCCTTTGCCGGTAAAGATCAAAGCCCTTGGCGGCAAGTATGAAAACATTAAAAATATTGTTCAGGAAAATAATATTATTTGGGATGATAAATTCCTTGAATCCGTTGAAATAGAGGAGCTTTTCGGAAAATCCGCCGAAAAAATAGCAGAGTTTATTATTGCGTTATGTGTCAGCAACGATTAATTGTTCTTTTAAATTTTTAATATTCAGGCACAAACAGCTGGATATTTGATATAAAAAACCATACCACATATCGTATATCTTTCGCCATTTGGTCACAATATATAGCTATTTTAGACATAGCAACAGAAGATTGCTTGACAGAAAGATGTTAATGGTATATCGCGTTAAAAAAGGGGCCTTTACATAAAGCCGGATTGTTTTACCGTTAAACTATACTGGCATTTGGCGGAGGGGAAGGGAATTGAACCCAATGTGGGACGCACATTTCAAGGAATTTTAAGTTCCCGTCTATCACCAGATAGAAATTCCCCTCCATAAAAAAATAAAGGCTTTGGAGGAAGGTGAGGGATTTGAACCCTCGGTAGGTGCCTCTAACACCTACAACTGGTTATAAATCAGCCGGCTTCAACCGCTCGCCCAACCTTCCGATAGTTTAAAAGGGACAACTACTATAGTTGTCCCTCCCCTTTTTCATTTCACTGCATATCAACATAACCAACCCCACTTCACACGACTGCCAAAGAACCGGCGGCCTGTTAGCTTAGACGTTATAAAATAACAACCTTTTTTATAGCCTTTACGATTTCTTCCGGTTCATCGATGATTTGGAAAATATCAAAATTTTCGGCTGAAATACGTTTTTCATCAAGCAAGCGCGATTTTATCCAGTTTATAAGCCCCGCCCAATAGTCGGAACCGACTAGAATTACAGGAAGGGGTTTTATGCGTTTGGTCTGGATGAGTGTAACCGCTTCAAAAAGTTCATCCAGCGTGCCGAAACCTCCAGGCATAATAATATAAGCGCTGGCATATTTGATAAACATGACTTTGCGGATGAAAAAATAATTGAATTGGACATTAATGCTAGTATATCGGTTCAATTTTTGTTCAAGTGGAAGGACTATGTTAAGCCCTATGGATGCCCCGCCTGCTTTTAATGCGCCCTTGTTTGCAGCTTCCATGACACCGCCTCCACCGCCTGTTATCACGGCAAAATTCTCTTTTACAAAAAGCGATGCTATTTCTTCTGCTTTGCTGTAAATCGGGTCGTCGGGCTTTACTCTGGCTGATCCGAAAAAAGTAACAGCAGGTCCGATATCGTGAAGGGTGTCGACACCCTCAACAAATTCACCCATAATTTTAAACAGACGCCATGATTCACTTAACTGAAAGTCGTCTACAAGAAATTGTCTTTCCATTTTTTTCCATTTTATGAGTGAAGTGTTTGAGAGTGCTTTTCCATAGAAGCTTTAATAAATTCTTTAAACAAAGGATGCGGATTCATGGGGCGTGATTTGAATTCCGGATGAAACTGGCAGCCAAGAAACCAGGGGTGATCCTTGATTTCGACAATTTCCACCAGTTTGCCGTCAGGGGAAACCCCGCTGATAACAAGTCCGTTTTCCTCAAGCCTTTCTTTATATTTGTTGTTAAATTCAAACCGGTGACGGTGGCGTTCAGAAATATCATTGGTTCCGTAAGACCTGCCGGCGACAGTATCCTTTTTTATCGTGCAGGGGTAAGCGCCAAGACGCATTGTGCCTCCCTTGTCCGAGGTAATATCGCGTTTTTGCACTATTTTAGTTTTTTCATCATACCACTTGCTCATCAGATAGATCACGGGAAAAGGTGTGTTTTTGTCAAACTCCGTGCTGTGGGCTCCATCCATCTTTGCGACATTGCGCGCAAATTCGATAACTGCGATCTGCATTCCAAGACATATGCCGAAAAACGGAATTTTGTTCTCCCTTGCATATTTTGCCGCACAGATTTTTCCATCGATTCCCCGCGGCCCGAACCCGCCCGGAACCAGAATGCCGCCCGCACCTTCAAGAACCTTGCTGCAATTTTCTTTATTTACCATCTCTGAATCAATAAATTTTAAGGTTACAAGGCAATCATTTGCGACTCCGCCGTGATATAAGGCTTCATTCAGGCTTTTATAGGATTCCGTGAGATTGGTGTATTTTCCTACAATTTGAATGGTTACGGAAAATTTTGGTTCCTTGATCTTTTTGATAAAGAGTTCCCAGGGCTCCAGCCTGGGGGCGCGGGTCCAGACGTGAAGCAGTTCCACTATCTTGTCGTCGAGTCCCTCCTTGTGAAACACCAGAGGAACTTCGTAAATACACTCAACATCTTTTGCAGTAATAACCGCATCAACGCTGACATTGCAGAAGAGAGCTATTTTGGCCTTAATATCATTCGACAAAAACCTGTCGGTACGGCAAAGGAGTATGTCCGGCTGAATGCCGATGCTTCTAAGCTCTTTAACGCTATGCTGGGTGGGCTTGGTCTTGACCTCGCCGGCTGTTGCAATATACGGCACAAGAGTAAGATGGATGTAAAGGACATTCTCTTTTCCCACATCTGTTTTGAATTGGCGTATAGCTTCCAGAAAGGGGAGACTTTCTATATCTCCGATAGTGCCGCCGATCTCCACGATAACGATATCGACCCCGTTTGCCACAAGTTTTATACTTCTTTTAATTTCGTCTGTAATATGTGGAATAACTTGAACCGTCCCCCCCAGATAATCTCCTTTCCGCTCCTTGGTAATGACGGAGTGGTAAATCCTGCCGGTGGTGAAGTTGTTGTCCCTGCCGAGCCTGGCTTTTGTAAACCGTTCATAATGCCCAAGATCCAAATCGGTTTCCGCTCCATCATCGGTTACAAATACTTCTCCGTGCTGAAAAGGATTCATGGTTCCGGGGTCAACGTTTATATACGGATCAAGCTTCTGGATTGTCACCGACAGCCCGCGGCTTTCAAGGAGAGCTCCGATAGCCGCAGACGCAAGCCCCTTGCCGAGTGACGAGAGCACCCCGCCTGTTACAAATATAAATTTTGTATTATTATTCATATAATGCCCTGTAAAATTCGGGAATCGATTTGTGTTAAACCATTATTCAAATATTTTTCTGAATTCTTCGATTGTTTTTTGAACATCTTCAAGCTCTTTTGATTCAAAGCCCTGCTGTTTGGCCGGCTCGGGAGGTAAATGGATCGATTTGAGGTGTTCTATATCGAAAAGATTTTCGGAAAAAAAAGGATTCACCTTGATCTTATCGACATGAATTTCGCGTGCCAATATATTGTTCTGGTAAAACTCGATATGCATCGGATACCAGAATCCGTCTGTTTGTTGCCACCTGTTATACCTGATTTCAAAAGGGACATTTAATTTTTGCCCGTTTTTGTTTGCCAGAATCAACCTTAAAGGCCGAAACGTATTTTTTTCTATCCATAATTGTGGGAGCGTTTTTTCAGGGTATTGCGCTCCCAGCACATAGGCAATTTTGTCCTGAAAACGTCCCAGACTTGAAATAGATACGTCAATCCCAAGGAGTGAGAGTTTTTCCTGGAAATATATCGGATCCCGGCACAATAATATATATATGTAATGATCAAACAGGGTTTGGACGTTATCCGTAGTTATTTCACCGTCTATTATAGTTATATTTTGACCTGATGATTCGGCAAAAATCTTGTCGCCTGTTTCAGATGAAATGTCGGAACGGAAGACATCCGGCGGCATACACCTTATGATCTCCTCGGCTTCAATTGTTTCATCCATTATTCCGGTATTGTATAAAAACACCTTCTGTGAGATAAAAAGCTTTTTTACTTTTCCGCTTTTTTCCGCCGCCAGTTCCAGGATATACGGACCGGGCAGCACATAGGCGTTTGCCGTGGCATAACAGGTTAAGACCGTAAAAAGAGTCAAAAAAATAACCAGTATTTTTTTCAGGTGTGGATCCATCCCGATCTATTTTAATGCAAACAGGTTTTTTGAAAATCTGGCATTTTCCCCAAGCTCTTCCTCAATCCTGATAAGCTGGTTATACTTTGCGACCCTGTCCGACCGGGACATGGAGCCTGTCTTGATCTGGCCGCCGTTAACGCCGACTACCAGGTCCGCAATAATGGTGTCTTCCGTTTCGCCGGATCTGTGTGAGATTACCGTTGTATAGCCTGCCTGCTTTGCCATTTCAACGGCATCGAGAGTTTCGGTAACTGTGCCGATCTGGTTGAGCTTGATTAGAATGGAATTGGCGATCCCGTCTTCGATTCCTGTGGCAAATATCGTCGGATTAGTCACAAAAATATCATCGCCCACAATCTGAACCGATTTCGCAAGCCGGTCGGTCATCATCTGCCATTGATCCCAGTCCTGTTCGGCAAGTCCGTCTTCTATGGAGAGGATGGGGTATTTATCTATTAAATCTTCATAAAAATCGACCAGATCTTCAGACGTTAACTCTTTGTTTTCCGATTTGAGAATATATTTACCATTCTGATAAAATTCGTTTGCAGCGCAATCCATGGCAAGCCCTATCTGTTCCCCGGGTTTATATCCGGCTGTCTTGATTGCTTCTATAATAAATTTTATTGCAGCTTCGTTTGATTCAAGATCCGGCGCAAAACCGCCTTCATCCCCGACAGCGGTACTTAGGCCCTGTTCTTTTAATATCTTTTTTAATGCATGAAAGGTTTCAGCGCCCATTTGAACGGCCTGGGCAATAGATTGAGCGCCGACCGGTATTATCATGAACTCCTGGATATCAAGATTGTTTGCCGCATGCGCCCCGCCGTTTATGATATTCATCATGGGAACCGGCAGGTATCTGGCGTTTATTCCTCCAAGATATCGGTAAAGGGGCAATCCGTAAGCTGCAGAGGCGGCTCTTGCCGCGGCCATTGATACTCCGAGGATGGCGTTTGCCCCGAGTTTTGACTTGTTGGGAGTGCCGTCAAGCTCGATCATATAATTATCAAGGGAGGCCTGGTCTGCCGCGTCCATCCCTTTTATGCCCGGAGCAATTTCTTTTATCACATTATTAACGGCGGTCAGGACACCTTTTCCATTATACCGGTTTGAGTCTTTGTCACGGAGTTCCAAGGCTTCACGTTCACCTGTTGACGCTCCTGAGGGAACCGCAGCGCTGCCGATTGCGCCGCACGCAACAATTACATCCACCTCAACTGTAGGATTTCCTCTTGAATCAAGAACTTCTCTTGCTTTTACGTCGATAATTTCAGTCATGGTATCCCCTTAAAATATTAAGATAAGACATAAAAAATTGATTAAGATTATGATAGAATCAAGTAGCTATATAATATTATGTGACAATTTGATTTTGACAAAAAATGATACTCTTGTTAAATAGTTATGTCAAGAATTTGAACCGTATCAAAAAAATTTGTAAGCTTACATTGGACGCCGGAAAAAAAAACTAAATTTTTAAAAAGGCATGGAAAATATGAATGAATCTGAAAAATTCAAGATTAATACAGCAAGGGATGCTTTGTCACTGTTGTCCATAAAAATGTATGAAAAATTCGGTGAAAAAGTTTTGCCGGATATTGAAGAAGTGTGGCATAAGCTTGGTTCATCCATCGGTGAGAATATGAGAAAGGGCATGTCTGATAACGGCCTTGCCTCTGCGGGGCAGCTTTTTATCGACGCCGGGCGTAAAAGGGGCGCAAAAATAGATACTATTGAACTCACAGACGATAAATTACATATTAAAGCATACAGGTGCGCTCTTGGTCTGAAAGGAAGGGGCAGAGATCTTTGCCATGCCGTAATGGGATGTGACAGGGGTATTTTTGAGGGAGCAACCGGTGGAAAAGTTAGGCTTCAAATTGAGCAGACAGTTGCCGCAAATGATGATTGCTGTGAAGTTATAATAAAAACTTAGATAATACCGGGCTTTTTGCTAAAATGGAGATAAAAAACTTTTATTCAAATGCCCACCTTGTTGTTGCGGCAATAAAAATTTTAGAACACCAGGACGGCATGCCCCCTTCGATCGACAAGGTATGCGGGATGCTCAAGTTTTCGCTGGAAATGGGTAACCTTGTTTGCAAAAGACTCGACAAGATGGGAATAATAGAGATTGTTGAGGGCAGCTACGGCGCTCGTCTTTTTAACAAAGATCATTTGAAACTTGAAGAAATTCCAAAAAACAAAAAACCGACCGGTCTTGAAGATGAAATTAAAAAATTCCAAAAAAGATTTTACCAAAGAGATAGAATCTTTTCAGGCAAAGCAAACTGAAAAAAGAAACAGCCTTTTTGCGGAACTTGATAAAAAACCGGAAAAAGGACCAAAAAAAAGAATTGGTAAAAAATATTTTTTTACGAGATCATCATCTTTTAATTTATCTTTTTCAACTTTAAAAAAAGTTCGTCAAGCTGAGCCTTTTCTGCTTCAGAGGGCGCTTTGGTTAAAAGGCAGGCAGCCTTTTGCGTTTTTGGAAAAGCAATTATATCACGGATTGAAGATTGACCGCAAAGGATCATAACCAGCCTGTCAAAACCGAATGCAATGCCGCCGTGCGGAGGCGCTCCGGAATCAAGGGCGGAAAGCAGGAAGCCGAATTTTTCTTCATATTCTTCCTGTGTCATACCTAACAGCCCAAAAATTTTTTCCTGGAGTTCTTTCTGGTGTATACGGATGCTCCCGCCTCCTATCTCTGTCCCGTTTAACACAAGATCATAGGCCCTGGATTTTATTAAAAGCGGATCATCACCGAGCCTGGCATAATCTTCTTCAAGCGGGGCCGTAAACGGGTGGTGGAGCGCCTGGTAACGTTTTTCCGTTTCATCATATTCAAACATGGGAAAATGTGTAACCCACAAAAGTTTGAATTCTTCTTCGTTGATTAAAGAAAGCTTTTTGCCAAGATGGTTTCTAATATGCCCGAGTGCTTCATTAACGATTTTTGGCTGATCCGCAACGAAAAATATAAGATCTCCCGGTTCCATATCAATCCGTTTTGATAATGATTCTTTTTCCTTGTCTGTAAAAAACTTTGCAATGGGTGACTGCCAGGAATCTTCCCTGACCTTTATCCATGCAAGGCCCTTTGCCCTGTAAATAGCTGCAAAGTCTGTAAGATCGTCGATCTCCTTGCGTGAAAAACCGATACACCCCTTTGCATTAAGCGCCTTGACGATCCCGCCCTTTTTAACAACATTTGAAAATACTT
>JAUVKB010000242.1 GCA_030596405.1 Deltaproteobacteria bacterium | reverse complement strand
TGAAAAATGCAGTCAACCATTATAATCAACTAAGATCACGCCTGAAAAGAATATATGAAATCAGGCGGGAAAATCCTGATGTGATCGACTCAAGCGCTGTTCATGCAATTGTAAAAACGTCAATGATTATAGATCGGGAGGTCTTATCCGAAAAACTGGATAAAGTCATTGAAAAGCTTGAGAGCCGGCAGCGTTCATCAGCATCATCGAAAAAAAGACTGGTTGCGGCCGGCGGGCTGTGCAGTATGCCGGACATATATAAAAACATAGAAGATTCCGGAGCTTGGGTGGTGTGGGACGATTTTTGTACAGGGTCAAGGTATTTTGACGGCAAAATAGATTCGGACGGAGACATCATTGAATCAATCGCCAAAAGATATCTGGAAAGAATTGTTTGTCCTGCCAAACACTCAGGCCTTTACAGCCGTGGTGAGCATATCCTGAAAATCGTCAGACAAAGCAAGGCTCAAGGAGTAATCTTCCTTTTTTTGAAATTCTGTGACCCGCATTCATTCGATTACCCGTATATCAAGGAGATGCTGGATAGGGAAGGCATCCCCAGCATGTTGTTTGAGGTTGAAGACCAGCTGCCGTCTGAAGGACAGTTTAAAACCAGATGTGAGGCCTTTATTGAAATGCTGTAGCGAAATACTTCCTTTTCATGAAGAATTGTTCCAAGTGTCTGCCCGCGTGGAGGTAGTTCGAACAAAAAGTGAAAGCAAAGCAATAAGGAGCAAAATATGACGGGCAAGGAGGAACGGATAGATACTGAAAAGGAAAAACGCAAAATCAAATCGGTTAAAAGGATGAAAGAGATCATGACCGATTATTACATAGAAGCAAAAACGGCCGACCAGGCAGGTAAAAAAGTCGCCTGGATAACAAGTGGCGGACCGGTGGAACCGCTGATTGTAATGAATGTTATTCCGGTTTATCCTGAAAATCACGGGGCCATGATCGGGGCTTCCAAGATGGGCGTCGATCTTTGTGAAAAATCAGAAGCTATGGGATATTCGCGCGATCTGTGTTCGTATGCCCGCACCGATATCGCCTGCTCCCCAATTGATGGAGGTCCCATCGGCGGACTGCCAAAACCGGACATGCTGGTTTGCTGCAACAATATTTGCGGAACAGTACTCAAATGGTGGGAGGTCCAGGCACGCTATTATCAGGTGCCGCTTTTTATCTTTGATACGCCTTTTTGCCACACGGAGTTTTCCGATGAGGCCAAAGGATATGTTCGTAAACAGGTCCATGAATATATTGAATTTCTTGAAATTGTATGCAATGAAAAATTTGATTACGAAAAAGCAGCCGAAGTAGGAAGCCTGTCTTTGCATGGGCAGCGATTGTGGCAGGCCGTCCTGGACACAACCACCCATAAACCGGCTCCGATGAGCGCTTTTGACGCTTTTTTCCATTTAGCCTTGATCGTTACGCTCAGAGGCACTCAAATCGTAGTAGATTATTACACGGAACTCTTAGAGGAGATGAAAACCAGAGTTCTACACGGAATCAGCGCCGTACCAAATGAAAAACACAGGCTTCTGTGGGACAACCTTCCGGTATGGTTCCGTACACGTTGGCTATCTGAAAAATTTGCGCAGCACAATGCCTGCCTTGTTGCAGATTCTTATACTTCAGCCTGGTGCGGATCTTTGGAGTATATTGATGAATCGGACTTTCTGGAAACCATGGCGGATGGCTATTCCAGAATCTATCTTAACATCGGAGTGGACCGGATGGCTGAGAGCGTCCTCGAAATGATAGAAAAATATGACGCCGACGGGGTCGTAATGCATTCGAACAGGAGCTGCAAACCTTATTCCCTTGGACAATATGATCTCCAAAAGATCATCCGTGCGAAAAAGGGAATACCAACGCTAATGATTGAAGCTGACATGGTGGACGAGAGGAGTTTCTCAGAAAGCCAGATCGAAACAAGAATAGATGCATTTATGGAGATTCTTAAAGGAAACAAGCAACCGGGCAAGGTAAAATGATAACAGTAGGTATAGATATCGGTTCCATAACAACAAAAGCCGCTATTTTGAAAAACGGCAAATTAATTTTGGAACAAATAATTATGACGGGATATAATGCTGAAAAAGCCGCTTCGAATATTTTTAAAAAGATATTATCCGACACAAGCTTCGATCCAATCCAAATAAATGCGGTTGTCGCTACCGGCTACGGTCGAAAAAGCGCATCTTTCGCAGACAGGGCTGTAACGGAAATAACGTGCCATGCTGCCGGCGCCCATTTTATAAATCCGGCCGTGCGTTCCGTTATAGATATCGGAGGACAGGATAGCAAAGCTATTGTCATAGACGAAAATGGCACTGTAAAAGACTTTGCAATGAATGACAAATGTGCGGCCGGAACAGGAAGATTTCTGGAAGTCATGGCACGGGCATTGGAAATCAATCTGAATGATTTTGGCGAATTTTCTTTGCAGGCTGAAAATCCCGCTAAAATAAGCAGCCTGTGCACTGTTTTCGCAGAATCCGAAGTTATCTCACTCATTTCATTGGGCGAAAAACGTAAAAATATTATTGCGGGAATTCACGAATCGATAAGCTCAAGGGTGATGGCAATGGCAGGGCGTATCAGCATTACCGCCCCGGTCATGATGACCGGCGGTGTAGCCATGAATATCGGTGTTGTCAGGGCTCTTGAGGAAAAAAGCGGAAAAAAGATCGAAGTTTCGGAAAAAGCGCAGGTTGCCGGCGCAATTGGGGCAGCCATTATTGCTGCAACAGAAAAATAATTAACTCAAGTTTCGCACCCTTTAGTTTATCCAAAGCCATAGACGGGAAGGTGTAAAAATAAATTAT
>JAUVKB010000121.1 GCA_030596405.1 Deltaproteobacteria bacterium | reverse complement strand
CCTCATCCTTGATCTGATAGGCGTCCGTCTCTTTTCTTGCCACGGCCAAAAACACCTCTGCGACCCCTCTTCCATGATCTGAATGCGCGGCAGCGCCGCCTGCTATCATTCTGATAAAGTTTCTTGCGGCAATTGTATTTGCTGTTGCTCCGCAAAGACCCTTTCTTGTGTCTTCACCCTCTATCCCGCCCTTGGGCAAAGGAAGACGGCATGGACCCATGGAACAGTTTTTACAGCATGTTCCCTGTACCCCAATTGCACAGGGCTTCATTGTAAGGGCTCTGTCAAAAATTGTTTCAACCCCCAGTTCGTGGGAGCGGGCTATCATTTCCTGTGATGCCACATCCATGCTGGATGCAACCGGATCAGCCAGTTTTGGTGCTTTGGCTGCTTTTACTTTTTCTTCTGCCATGTGAGGTTCCTCCTCATATTATATTATTATGTTAACAACTTAAGTAATGCTAAAATGCATTATCTTCTAATCTTTTTAAATTTAGATAAAGCAGATCGCTTGGTTTTAGCCGCTGTCATTGCGACTTTTTCACCCTTTTCTGTTACAGACTTTGCCGCTCTTTCTTCCTGCTCCTTTGCTCGCTGCTCCCTGATAGCAACTTCTTCAGCTTCACGATTTGCTACTTTTGATGCCTTTTCCGCAGCTTCCGCATCCGCCTTTGCCTTTGCCTCAGCTTCAGCTTTTGCCTCAGCTTCCGCTTCTGCCTTTGCCTTTGCTTCAGCTTCAGCTTTGACTTTTTCCGCAGCTTCAGCCTTGGCCTTTGCTTCGGCATCCGCCTTTGCTTTTGCCTCAGCTTCAGGATCGGCTTTCACCTCTTGCTTTTCAGCCTCCGGTTTGACCGGAGCTTTTGCTTCAACCTTTGCTTCAACCTTGGGAACCGCCTTCTTGGGCGCTTCGGCTTTCTTTTCAGGTGCAGGCGCAGCCTTCTTGGCAGGAGCAGCCTTCTTGGCTTTTTCTTCCTCAATTGTCAAATCAGGCTCCGGAGCAAGAGACGCAAAGTCGATATCAACGTCATCAAGAACCTTTTTGGCGGGACCAATATCAGCAGCGGTTCCGCCGTCCACAATAAGGTCGATAAAAGCTTTGGTCAAACGGATAGCTTCCGGATGTCTCATAATAAGGATGCCGGAACCCGCCATCAGATATGCAACAGCGCCGACCGCCTCCATAAGAATTCCGCGTTTTTCAGGATCGCCAAGAGTCGGCGCGTCTTCAACGGTCTGTTTTGCCTCCTTGCATTTCCATACCTCGTTGCCAAGATTATTGATCATAGGGAACTGAAGCTTGTCGTCGCCTTGCGCCATGGCCGCCATTTTAAGCCGTTCCATTACGGAATATGAATATTCAAGACCATAACCGAGACCGCCCGTGGTGGGATCGACAATTATCTTGTCCATAGGCATACCAAGGTTTTCAAGAAGAATATTCACCTGTTTCGCCAGGTTAACGTCTATGGGTGAAGATGAAATAATCGTATGTCCGTAACCCATTGCACTGGCGCCTATGCCCTTGTAGTTTTTATCTTCCACGGGCCCAAGCGTCAGGTTTTCGCCCTGGCATTCTTCAGATATTTTCTTTAAAACCTCTTCATCCTTATCCGGGCTGGCGCAACCCCATATGATCAGCGGAACATCTATGGCGGCAAGCACCTTTTTTACGGTAGCTACAGCATCTTCAGGGCTTGCGTCATTGCCGTTGGGATCGATGCTCTTTAGCTGAAGAACGATCATGTCCGCGCCAAAATCGTCAACACATTTTTTTGCCCATGCGGCAGGGTCGGACACAACATCCTTAAAATGGACAAGCGCCGATTCCGGCCAGTCTTCAGGCTCCATATCCCAAATTTCCATCGCAATTCTGGGTTTATTGGGAATATCACCCTCAAACTGATAGAAAGGATAGCTTGTCTCACCTCCTACAGTTACGGCATTATCTCCTTTGCCTAGAGAAATCTTTTTAATACTGCCGGCATAGGATTCTTTAAAAATTTCAAAGCCCAATGTTACCTCCTCCTTAATCCATCAAGATTATAAAATTTAGTGCGTAAGATTCGTAAAACCCAATCTTTTGGTTAAATACCCCTTTTGAGCAACCCCGCAGGGGCACAAGTTAAAAAAAGTAATAAAAATAATTTCAATTAAATATCAGCCCCCCCTCGTTAGAAATTAATATAAGTTTTTATCTGCATCGGCAGATTTGTATAATAAATTTGGTACTAATACAATCAATCACCCTCACTTTTCAAACCCACTACAGGCATATTAAAAAATTATTATTTATAATAAGCTGGTATTTTTGTCAATAGATGAAGATAAATTAAATGGAAATTAGAATGTTGATCAGGTTCATTTTTATTTTTTTACGGTTTTGCAAGTTTCAAGGCGTGCTTTCAGCTTTGGAAACTTGTTAATATCCGTATGCGGCAAAAATAGAGCTGCCACGTAATTATCCATATAAGAGACTGTTTCAGACAGTTCAAAATTCGTCATTTTTTTTGTGACTTCCACAACATCTTGCCGGATTCGGTTCGTCAGTGAACTCATTTTTGCGCCCATCAGGGATCCGTTCCCGATAAAAGTAACCTTGTCAAGATCTATTTCCGGCAACAGGCCTATTGTCATCGATTTTTCCAGATCAACATAGCTTCCGAATCCACCTGCTAAAATTATGCGGTCTAAAGCATCGATATCAAGCCCCACCTCGTTCAGAAGTGTCATGCAGCCGCTGTATATAGCGCCTTTCGCGCGTATAAAATTTTCTATGTCGATTTCCGTGAGCACTACGTCCCTGTTTATCTGGGTATTTTCCTTCCATGCCAGAACATACTCATAGATATCATCGCTTTTACGTATGCGCGGAGTATCTAAATCGCGGTCAAATTTTCCCAGGCTGTTAATAATGCCCATTTCAAACATTGTCGCCACCATGATGATCAACCCGGAGCCGCAGATACCTTTGGGTCTTACATTTCCGATGGTTATATTCATAGGTTCAAACGTAACCGGATCAATGGAAAAATCCTCGATCGCGCCGTTTGTGGCCCGCATTCCAAACTTTATCCCTCCGCCCTCAAAAGCAGGACCTGCCGAGCAGGCGGCGCATGCAAGCCAGTCCTTGTTCCCAATAACGATCTCGGCATTTGTCCCAATATCCATATAAAGGGTAAGCTTCTCTGTGCGGTATATTCCGGATCCCATAACTCCGGCGACAATATCACCCCCCACATAACTTGAAATCTCAGGATATACCAATGCTGTGACGTGATCTCCAAGATGTAAGCCCAGATCAACCGCCTTTATAGGAGGATAAAGCGTTGAGGCGGGAACATAGGGCGCGCGTCTTATGTATCTGGGGTTTATCTTCAGAAAAAGCTGGGTCATTGTCGTATTACCCGCCAGAGTAATGCTTGAAATGCTGTCCGGATCTATTCCTGAACGCCTGATAATTTTGTCTATTAGCTGGTTAATTGTCTTTATAACCACGTTATGAAGCTTTTCCAGACCCCCGGCCTTTTCCGCATAGACTATTCTGCTGATTACGTCTTCACCGTAACTTATCTGCCCGTTAAAATCGCCATGCTGTCCCAGGACTTCACCTGTTTTAAGATCGATTAACTGGCCGTATATTGTCGTTGTGCCGATATCCACCGCAATTGCATAGTTCTGGCCGGTTGTATCGCCTGGCTGAACATTTATAATATGCGTTTTACGTCCCTCATGAACAGGACGGGCAAGCGTTGCCGTGACCTTGAAACCTTCCGCCCTTAAAACATCCGGAATTTTTCGTATTACAGGAAGATCGACTACAAGGCGATGCTCATCATGATTCAGCTTCAGGTAGCTGACGAGTCTGGATACGTCGGGAAGGTTGTCTTGAGCTGTAGGTTCCGGAAGCTCAAGATACCTTTTTTCAACGGGGGGCAGAAAAAGACCTTTTTCCTTTAATTCCTCAAAATCGATTTCTTTTATATGAGCAGCGCGCCTTGGAGTACTCTGCTTGTTAAGCACACCGGCGTCAACGACCGACTCGGTCGGTATTCTTACAACAAGATCGCTCTTGATCAAGGAACGGCATGCAAGACGATATCCTTTTTCAAGATCGTCCTTGCTCAGCATTTCCGTAATTCCGCCCTCAACAGTTCCCTTTTCAATAATAATACGACACTTGCCGCATACACCCTCTCCTCCGCATGAAGCATTAATGTGAACGCCTGCCGACATTGCAGCGCGAAGGATACTTTCCCCTCCATGAACGGTTATCTTTTTATTGTGCGGGAGAAACAATACATCATAATTGCTCATGTCCGGCTCCTTGAATAATGTATATCGCAATAACGCTAAATCCGTTAATTAATAAAACACATAATCATTTTAAGTATCGGTAATAACTGTCAATATTATAAATCGCCGCCAGAGGATTGTGCCCGAGCAGGCGGTCTTTAACGGCAAGCACGGTACAGGGCGCTTTTGAATATTTAAAAAAAAGCGTGTCATGACCGATACACAAACCCAGCAAAACATTAAAATCCGTCTTTCCGTCATTAAGAACCAGAGCCTGTAAAACCGGGTTGCACATAGTCTCGAATTTTCCGATAGAAATTTTTTGATCATCATTTATACCGATATTTTCCTTTGGAATCCGACCTGCTTTGCATACAACCGAGACCATCTCAAATCCTTTTGAGGATAAAAGTTTTTCAACTGTTTTTGCCTCTTTTCTAAGGCCGATACAAAATGCAATACCAAGGCGTTTATATTTCATTCTTTCTGCAAATTCAATTAGTTCAACGATACGCGGTTTTATCGGTTTTACATGGCCGTATCCAAGCTCTTTTTGCCCGTACCCCTGCCCTTCCTGAATCGATGCCTGCCTTGCAAATTCAAAAACATCAGGCTTTTTATATTCTTCCATGCTCATGTCGATAAGATCGGACTTGTTCATGGTCGGGCAAAAGGGCGGCGCCTTGCCGCTTTCTTTTTTACAAAGCCGTTCTGACATTTCAAAGGGACATTTGGCACAATTCGACAAATAATCCTTCATATTTTTCCCCTTATTAATTTAAAGATTTCATAAAGACATTATAGCGTTAAATCATACAAACCTGTGTTTCAAATAGGTAAACCGTTTTCGTGTTTTGTCGTTCCTGATTCCGATAGCCAGCGCTTTTTTTGTGCCGATCATTATCACCAGTTCCCTGCCCCTTGTAATTGCCGTATAGATCAGGTTGCGCTGCAAAAGCATATAATGCTGGGTAAGAACGGGAATAACCACGGCCGGATACTCAGACCCCTGGGATTTGTGCACGGATATCGCATAAGCCAGAATAATTTCATCTAAATCCTGAAATTCATACGCGACAGCCCTGCCGTCAAAATCGATGATTATTGTCCGGTCGTAACTATCGATTTTTTTAATCCTTCCGATGTCGCCGTTAAAAACATTTTTGTCATAATTATTTTTGATCTGCATTACTTTATCGTTAACCCTGTAATTTGAACTGTTTATAGCTACAAGGTCTTCGCCCGGGTTAAGCGCTTTTTGCAACTGAACATTCAGGTTCGCGGCTCCGACTATTCCCCTGTGCATGGGGGTTAATACCTGAATATCATTAATCGGATCAAAACCGAAATAACGCGGCACGCGTTCCTTTGCAAGTTCTACGATAATTTTCAGTACATCTTCCGGTTCTTGGCGCTCAATAAAATAGTAATCGCTTTCAGAGCCTGACGATTGGATTAAGGGGGAAACCCCGTTATTAATCCTGTGGGCGTTAATAATTATCCTGCTTTCTTTGGCCTGGCGAAAAATTTCGTTAAGTTCAACAACCGGTATTTTGCCGGAAGCTATGATATCTTTTAAAACATTTCCAGGTCCAACGGATGGAAGCTGATTCACATCTCCTACAAGAATAAAAGTAGTTTTGACGGGAACCGCCTTTAGCAGGTGATGCATCAAAATAGTGTCGATCATCGAGGCCTCATCCACTATCATCAAATCGCAATCAAGCAGGTTTTCATTATTTTTCTGAAATCCTGTTTTTTGCATGCTGAAACCCAGCATCCTGTGGATGGTTTTGGCTTCATGGCCGGTTGTTTCACTCATACGCTTTGCAGCCCTTCCTGTCGGTGCTGCAAGCATGATATTTACGTTAAGCCGGGAAAAAATTTTTAATATAACATTGATTATTGTAGTCTTGCCGGTGCCGGGTCCTCCGGTAATAACCATGACCTTGTTATCAAGAGCACAACGTATGGCATTAACCTGATTATCAGCCATGCTGAAGGCAAGCCGGCGCTGCACCCATTCTATGGCGCTATCCGATTCAATCTTCCGGATAGATTTGGGAGCCCTGACAAGCATTCCCAGCCGGGACGCGATCATTGTTTCACAAAAATGGAACTTTGCCAGATAGACCGCTTTATTGTTTTCCTTGAATTCTTCTATATTCTTATTGAGATCTTCAATGACTATTTTTTTATCAAGAGCAATAGTCCCTATAGCCTTGACAACGACCTCTCTGTCTACTTTAAGAATTTCCCGGCACTTTTTTACCAGGGGTTCATAAGGATAATAAACATGCCCTTCATCTGAAAGCTTGTGCAGAACATATAAGATGCCGGCCTCGATTCTTAATTCACAATCTTTT
>JAUVKB010000195.1 GCA_030596405.1 Deltaproteobacteria bacterium | reverse complement strand
GCTTTGCTTCTGTTTCTCGTTCCCACGCAGGAGCGTTGGAACGAGGTGAATTTTGTAGCGCCCGTTCCCCGAACGGGCCTGTATCTTTCCCACATGTAGCGCCCGTTCCCCGAACGGGCCGATGAGGGCATCGGCCCCTACAAGCAGTTGTCAAAGAAATTTTCTCTGTGTTCTCCGTGTGCTCTGTGGTAAAAAATCTATTGCTCCCCCCTCTTTCTTACCTCATACGGCAGGATCTGTTCCGCAACATCCTTTGCAAATCTGCTGTATATCTCAAAAAACTCAGGCACGAGATATAATCTGTCTGCTGAAAAATAGTCCGCAAACTGAAACGATGAATTTTTTCCCGCATTAACAGCCACAACCATAAATGCCTCGCTGTCCTGCTTATGGCCTTTTAGTGTGCCCATCTCAAGAACCAGCCCTGAATCCGGGGACGGAAACAAAAATGTCTCATTGGGTTGAAGCATGCGCGTTTTAATCCGGCCGGATACAGGATAAAGCATGGCTACACGGTCGTCTGCTCTTATGTTAAAAACGGCAATATGCGATTTTTTTGAAACCTTTGCCCTGATAACCGCCTCTTCTCCGTCAAGATAAAACGGCCTGTTAATAGACGCTTCCAAAAAAAAGCCAGTGTCCGGCTTCTTTTCAGGAATCATAACCGTAGCAATTATCTCAACACGATACACCGGAATTGGAGCGCTTTTATCATTTTCGCGAAAAGTCCCCAGGGGCAGCCATGTAACCTTTTCATCCACTATAAAACCGCGGCTGAATGTCTTTATGAAGTCACCAACCAGCACACTGTCCTTTACCAGCGTTGAACCCAGAACCCTTGTGCCTGCAACCTGCTCAACAGCATCCGCCCGCGCCCTCTGAAGCGCAATAAGCTGGCCCTGCTCGGCAGTTATGCCCACCACGGCCGCCTCGCCCCTGCCGATAACGCCCGCAATCTCTTTTGCATGAAGACAGTCCGGTAAAATGAAGTAAACAGCTGCAACAACCAGCACGAAGATTATATTGTGATTCCGTATCCGTTTCATGGGTTTTCCCCTATCGGGCCGTTCGGGGAACGGCCCCTACAAAACATATCACCTCTGTAGGGCCTGTTCCCCGAACAGGCCGGAAACTAAGGGCCGATGGGGCATCGGCCGCTACTTGAATCTCACCAGCTCGCACGATTCATCCCCCACCACAACCGGCGTCTGCTCTCTTCCTGTCAGCCTTCTTGCCCGGTAAGGAACCTTGTCGCTCAGATATTCCTTCATCTCCGCCACGGTTATCGTCTTGTTCCCGTTTTCGTCAGCGTCGCCCTTGAGACCTTTCATAAAAAAATAGGTAAAAAGACTATGCTGCTTCTCCGGATACCAGTGGCTTACCTGGTCTTTGCCGGTGCTTGAGAAAATCACGCCATTACTCAATTTTCTAACAGGGCTGGCGGACTTTAACATTCCGGGGCTTATATTTTTAACCAGCATGCCTCCTGCTGAATTTCCCGAAAAACAGGCATCCAGAACAACCGTAATGCTTCTGGCAGGTATTTTTTCAAGATTCTTGTAAAATATATCAAGAGGGTATCCGTTGGCTGAGATATAATCGGCAGACGCGTCAACAGGCATCAGGAATGCTCCCTTTCCTTTTGGATCGGGCGCGCCATGCCCCACGTAATAGATAAAAACATCCGATTCCCCGGGCTTTACATAGTTGTAAAGCTCGCCTTTAAAGCTTCCCTTTGTCCCGAATATCCTCGACATCCGCCCCTGGGTTGCGTCAAGTTTATAAATGACATTCTCTTCATCGTATCCGAGAAGGTTTATCACATATTTTTTCATGTATGCGGCATCCCTTTTCGCATAATCCACATCAGGAATGCCGTGGCCGAAACGGGAGTAACTCTTGTTGCCGATAATAACTGCTATGGCATGAGAATTTTTGTGTTTTCCTTTTGGGATGTTTTTATCCACATCCACCTGAAGATCCCCTTCACCGCCCGTTATTGCTCCTCCTTCCTGCATTCCGGCAAGCAGCCCCGCGCTCCTGCCGCCCGTTTTCCTGCTTTTTGAGGCAATCTTCATGGGTTTGGGCACGGAAATAGTGTCCGCCTCATCTAAAACCGCTGCAAACATTTTGTCATAGGCATCATTTAATCCCTGGTGCGAGGCATATCTATTCCTCATTTTATCAGCCGCCATGACCGCATCCGACCTTTTCCCGTCTTTAAATTCCTGATAACAGGCCTGGATGAACCTGTCCATAATCTGGTCGAATGTATCTTGCAGGGTTTTGCTCCCGCGAAATTTATCCTTTGCCCTTTTTGCCTCGCTTAAGGCAGATTCTGTCCTGCCGGAAGCAAAAAGCGTCCAGCAGTAAGCATTCCTTACATCAGGATCAAAATCTATTTTTTTCAACCCGGCAAGGGCTTCTTTTTGCTTTCCAGCTTTTGCTTTTTTCAGATAGAGGGCAATATAGTTGTCTATAGCTGCATCGTAACGCCGAGCAATCTTGCTGTCTTTGGGCCACTTTTTTCCAGCTTTGTTTGCGGTCAAGGCAGCTTTATATAATTGGCCGTTTTCGATATGTGCGCGAACGAGCGTATCGAACACTGCCGGAGAATTTGACCTGAGTTTTGCAGCCTTTTCAGCATATTCAAGCGCCTTTTCTCTGTCTGAACCGGTTTCCAGCATCACCCAGGCCAGAAGATTCAGCCAGTCGCCGTTGCCGCTATCCTTTCTTACCGCTTTTTTGAGATACCCTTCAGCTTCGCTTAAGTTGCCGTATCTATAGTAGGCAAGGCCAAGGTTAAAATTAAGGCTTGCATCATCAGGGCAAAGCCCATGAGCCTTTATAAACAGCTTCAACCCTTCTGTTTTGTCTTTCTTGAACTTTGAGGCTGCCTTTTCCCCGATCTTTTTTGCCAAGGCGCACTTTGAATCCGTGGCAATGGCCGGCGGGGTGAAGACCAGCGCCGGAAAAATCATGACCATGCAGAATAAATACAAGGTTTTTAACTTCATTGTTCTGTCCTCCTGAATCACTCGTTCCCACGCCCCCTGCGTGGGAATGTATACCCAATTCTCTCATTCCCACACCCAGCTTTTATTGGGTTGCGCTTGTCTTAGGCCAATTGGAATCTACCGAAAATAATTGCCCCAGAGGTTGAAAATCTAATAATTCCTGGCGTTTTAATTTATTTCTGATTTGCTCAAAGAGCCTTACGGTTTCCTCAGCATATAACCGCTCCCCGCAATGCAGACAGACCTCAGCATGAACTCGTAAAGTTGCGGTATGATTTCCACCGCGCATAAGTTTTTCTACTTCCTTTTCTTTTAATTCACCACCGCAAACCGGACATTTTTCGAATGGCATCATGATTTTTCTCTCCTTACTCGAAAATTAATCCAACGATCAGAATCTGGACGATAAACCGTGATGAGAACAGCCCATTGGTTCTCATTATTAAAAGCCCAAACACTATGAACAGGATCGCCGCTAAAAGTTCTACCATAAACCAGACAGCTCTGATATGGCTTGTCATCTGGATAATCTTCAATAATTTCTCCATGAAAAACCGAGAAATATATTTCATCAAATGTCAATTGATCGGATTCAGCTTCTTCGTCAGCATGATCAGTAATCCGTATTCTGTTGGCTTGTATAGCATCAATGATATTAAAAAGTTCCATCATACCAATTTATTTCTGTACTCTCCGTGTACTGGTGGTAAATATTCATCACGAAACCTTTTATTTATCTGCAAAAGCGAGATGTGAATAACCCCCTAATATTACATTAAGAACTATTGGCATTTTCTCGTTTTTCAAAGAATTTGTCAACACATACTTTCAAAAGAAACCACGGGCCGATAAGTCATCGGCCCCTACAAACCGCAAACACCCCTCGTATGACCCGTTCCCTGAACAAAACTCTATTGTAGGGCCTGTTCCCCGAACAGGCCAAACTACAACGGCAGGGAATCCATCATCTTGCTGTATGAATATTCATGCCAATGGGATACTATACCCTTTCT
>JAUVKB010000187.1 GCA_030596405.1 Deltaproteobacteria bacterium | reverse complement strand
GATATTATTATAAACAGACAACCGATGACGATTATGATTTAAACAGCTCCATTCCAGTACCGGTTCAGTCCATGCTGATTAATGATGAAGGCTGCCGGAGTGAAGTAATAAGCATTGGCCCCGGCATTTGGTAT
This sequence comes from Deltaproteobacteria bacterium, assembly GCA_030596405.1. Lineage (GTDB taxonomy): Bacteria > Desulfobacterota > Desulfobacteria > Desulfobacterales > JAUVKB01 > JAUVKB01. The sequence goes on along the minus strand of JAUVKB010000187.1, from coordinate 4,105 downwards.
AATGATAAAAATATGTTCTTTTCATTGAGAACCCAATGGGAAATGTCGGCGGAAAACAAGTCGGAAGGAGCAAATGTCTGGTTTAAATTCACCTACGCTTTTTAAGGATGGTATCCCCCTCTATCCGCATTTCCACCTGCCTTTACAGTAAAGGGAGGAGGACGACTGTGGACGCGAGACTCCGAAAATCCTCAGTTATGGATAAACACTACTTATTAGACAGGAAAGGTATTATTTATGGACGCTAAAAAAGAGACACATCAATTTAAAACCGAAGTGCAGCAGCTTTTAAAACTTATTATAAATTCCATGTATTCAAACAGGGAAATATTTTTAAGGGAATTGATTTCCAACGCATCAGACGCAATTGACAAGATCAGGATCAACTCGCTTACAAATCCTGAAATTTTAGGCGATGATAGTGAATTCAAGATAAAGATAACGCCGGATGGTATAAAAAAGACACTCGAAATATCCGATAACGGCATCGGCATGACTCAGGATGAAGTTTTGGAACATATCGGAACCATAGCAAAAAGCGGCACTGCCGCTTTTCTTGAGGCCCTGGAAGAATCAAAAAAGCTTGATACGATTTCACCTGAACTTATAGGTAAATTCGGGATAGGTTTTTACAGCGCTTTTATGGTTTCCAACAGCATTACGCTTATTACAAAGCCTGCCGGCGCTGAAAAGGCTACAAAATGGGAATCCCGGGGTGACGGCTCATTTACAATAGAAGAAGTCGAAAAAGAATCACGCGGAACTACTATAACCCTGAATTTGAAAAAAAGGGAAGAAGATGAGCAGGATTTTACCGATGAATTGACAATTCGCAGTATAATAAAAAAACATTCCGACTTTGTGGCATATCCGATTGTCATGGATGTTGAAAAGGATGAACAGATACCAAAGAGCGAACAACTGACGGATAAAGAGGGGAAACCCATAGGAGCAACAACAAGAAAAGTCACACAGGAAGAGACGTTAAATTCCATGAAGGCTATCTGGGCAAAAGATAAAAAAGACGTCACAGATGAAGAATATGAAGAGTTTTACAAACATATCAGCCATGACTGGAATCCGTCCCTTGCGCGCATTCATATGAAATTTGAAGGAACAACAGAGTACAATGCATTGTTGTATATCCCGTCACAGGCTCCTGTTGACCTTTTCATGCCTGAAAAAAAACATGGCATACACTTGTATTGCAAGCGTGTATTCATAATGGATGACTGCAAAGAACTCATGCCGGAATACTTACGATTTGTTAAGGGCGTTGTCGACGCGTCGGATCTGAATCTTAATGTAAGCCGTGAAATTTTACAGCAGAATAGTCTCGTAAGAAACATCCGCAAAAATCTGGTAAAAAAACTGTTTGAACTGTTAGGCAACATGGAAAAAGAGCAATACGAAAAGTTCTTCAATGAATTCGGCCAGATTCTTAAAATCGGAATTTACGCTGATTTTGAAAACAAAAATAAAATAGCGGAACTGGCAAGGTACCAGACAACCAAATCCAGCGGAGAACTTGTGTCTCTTAAAGATTATGTGTCAAACATGAAGCCCGACCAGAAAGAGATCTATTATATCACAGGGGAAAACATTGCCGCCTTGCTGAACAGCCCTCATCTTGAGCAACTTAAGGAAAAGGATTACGAGGTATTGTTAATGGCCGATCCTGTTGATGAATGGGTTGTGCAGTCATTAACGGAATATGACGGGAAATCATTAAAAAGCGCTGAGATAGGGGACCTCGATCTTGATCTTGATAAAAAAGACAGCGAAAAAAAGGAAAAATTCACATCCTTTTTTGATTTTGTCAAATCGAATCTGGAGGATAAAGTTAAAGAGGTAAAGCCTTCAACGCACCTTAAAGAATCTGTGGCATGTCTATCCGGTGATACAAATGATATGAGCTCGTATATGGAAAAAATAATCAAGGCCTCAGGACAAAAATATTCTGAAACAAAGCGGGTGCTGGAGTTGAATGCGGAGCATCCTGTCATTTCAACCATGAAGGAATTATTTGAAAAAAACAGAGAGGATAAGTCGTTAAAGGACTACAGCAAGTTATTATTTGATATGGCTGTTATAAGTGAAGGCGGCAAGCTGGATAATCCAGCCCGTTTTTCCAAAATAATGGGGGACTTAATGGCAACCGCGTTGAATGGGTAGAAAATTATTGCGGCAGCATTTTGATTTTCAGTCTATCATACAACCCTGGTTTTCAGGGTCATTGCAAAAAGATGGTGCCCTCGGCATGACTCGAACATGCGGCACCCAGATTAGGAATCTGGCGCTCTATCCACCTGAGCTACGAGGGCACAAACAGTAAAATTAAAAAGCCGCAATGGCTGTTCATTTTATAGATAAAGAGGGGCATAGATGTCAAGGGTTTCATACGCAATCGGTCAGGTCGTGTATGTGCCGATGATATTTTTTCGCGAGCCCTTAGCCATAACCTGCAAATTTTCAGCAAACCATCTCCTATTCACATCCAAATAAGACACGCAAGGTAAAAGGCCCCAATATTAATGGGAAAATCATATTGAGATAAGATCTTCATTTGCGTGGGTCAGCGCTTCGGCGCCATCTTTCCGCATCACAAAGGTATTCTCAATCCCGATGGCTCCTTCCGGGAACACGAATTTCGGCTCTATCGCGAATGTCATTCCCGGCTCAAGCGGCATCCTGACTCCCTTTGCAAATATTGGAGACTCATCGAGTTCAAGCCCGACACCATGCCCCACAAACTTAACCCTGTCATCACCCATGCCCATGAAATTGTTGCTATATCCAAATCGATCCGCAAGCTCTAATGCTTTTTCATAGATTATTTGACACTCAACAGACGGCTTTAGCATAGTTGTTAGTTCTTTCTGGATTTCCATGGCTGCGTCAAAGGCACGTTTAAGCCGCTCCGACACCTTTCCGATAACAAACATCCTTGCCTCATCTGCTGTGTAGCCATTCACAACGCAGGTATAATCAATATAGATAATCTCATCTCTTTGTATTTTTTTCCATCCCGCGCCATGCGGCTTATTCGCGGGCGTCAATCCGGTTCCACCGATTGGACCGTCAAAATAGGTCGGAACAGCTCCGCTGCTGCCGGACACAACATTTCCGAGAAACAGGTTCTGATTAAAGGCCCGCATATTACAGCAGCCTCCATATCCTCGTCTTCGCATACCTGCCTCACACAAGCTTGCAAGCTCCACCTCAGTCATGCCCTCCCTTATCATGCCCGGCACATCTTTGTAGACATTATCAATTACAGAGCATGCCTTGCGCAACAGATCAATTTCATAAGATGATTTTATTAGCCTGACGGTTTTTATCAAGCCTGAAATATCAATAAATTCAGATGCATCAAAGATCTTCCTGTAAAACAGATAATTGTTGTAAGGGATCACATCAAGCTCAAATCCGAGCACTTTCAAACTGGAATAACCAGCGCTTTTTATAACATCAGGCATCTTTTTTATGCTTTTTAAATCAATGATATTTTCAAGAGGAGATTCGTTCCTGGCGCGCTCATAACTCTTTTTTATCATTAGGACGGGTTCGCCCTTCCGGGGTATGTATAGATGGCCGTTTTGCGATGTGCCGCTCAGATAAAAAAGGTCCGAATACTGTGTAATAACAGCGCCATCACACTTAAGCTTTTTCATCCCAGCCTGAACTTTTTCTATCCTTGAATCAATCTCGCTTTTGGGTGTATATAATAATTTGGACATAGAAAAATAGATTCCTCCTTGTAAATCTTTCAGTTAGGGTTCGCTCAAAAATGTAAATTTATTTTTGCGCTAGCCCTTAGCGCCAATCCGCAAATTGTCCGGGCGCCAATCAATTAACCAGCCTGATAATAGCGTTTCAAAGCCGTCCACATAATTACCAGGATCAAACAAAACGGTAGAGAGCTTCCTTGCCGAGGTTTTTCACCAAGGGTGTTCTGAAAAAATTGCCATCTTCGAATCGATCGTGTTTTTTAATGATATTGTGTAGAATTTAATACTGGGTGATAACTTTTTGCATTGGTTTTTGTCAAGCAATGAGAGTTGGATCTTTTTGGGGTACCATTTTTAGAGCATTTAACTTTATT
>JAUVKB010000125.1 GCA_030596405.1 Deltaproteobacteria bacterium | reverse complement strand
GGTTATCAGGAGGTTTTACTGAATGAAATTTTTTATAGATACTGCGAACATAGATGAGATTAAGGAAGCCCACAGTATGGGCATGGTAGACGGTGTTACAACCAATCCATCTCTTATCGCAAAAGAAGGTCGTGATTTTGAAGAGATTATTAAAGATATTTGCGAGGTAGTGGACGGCCCTATAAGCGCTGAAGTCATCAGCCTTGAGGCGGAAGGCATGGTTAAAGAGGCTCGCCATCTATCAAGCCTGCACGATAATATCGTTGTAAAGATACCTATGACTGTTGATGGCTTAAAGGCGACTCGCAAACTTTCCAATGAAGGGATCAAAACAAATGTAACCCTGGTTTTTTCTCCGCTTCAGGCCTTGATGGCGGCAAAAGCAGGGGCGAGCTATGCAAGCCCTTTTGTCGGTCGTCTCGATGATATATCACATGAAGGTCTCCTTCTGGTGGAACAGATGGTTGAAATTTACAGTAACTATGGGTTTGAGACTGAAATTATCGTGGCCAGCATACGCAACCCGCTCCATGTGCTGGAATCGGCCATTATGGGCGCTCATATTGCTACCATTCCTTTTAAAGTGCTTGACAAACTGGCTGCACATCCTTTGACGGATAAAGGCATAAAAACCTTTCTCGATGACTGGAACAAGACAAAAAAATAGAAAATGTTTTTTGATTTTAAGAATATGTTTTCAGGACGGCAAATTAAAAAAAAGATGAGCCATCCCAACAGCCTGACGCTTTATCGTGTCGCCGCTATACCGCTTATTGTCATTTTGCTTTTATTTCCCAATAAATTATGCACATTTTCAGCTGCAATTTTATTCAGCGCCGCTGCGATAACGGATTTTTTTGACGGGTATTATGCAAGGCAAAAGGGGCTTGTATCTGATTTCGGGAAAGTTATGGATCCGATTGCCGACAAACTTTTAGTCTCATCTACTTTTATAATGCTTGTGTCTCATGGGTGGGTGCCTGCATGGATTGTCTGCGTCATCATAGGCAGAGAGATTGCTGTAACCGGCCTGCGCAATATTATTGCTGAAAAGGGTGAAGATGTTTCCGCATCCAACCTCGGAAAATACAAAACAGGGTTTCAAATAGCGGCGATCATCCCTCTTGTTATCCATTTTTCATATATTGGGATCAATTTTCATGCGATCGGCACTGTTTTTTTGTGGGCATCGCTGGTATTTACGATATGGTCGGGCGCAGATTATTTTATAAAATACAGAAGGCTTATTCAGATAAGGTGACCATCTTGAGACATAGACTATTTTTTGTTGACAAAATCAGGAGAAAACCGTAAATTTATTTTTTATTTGACGAGCGGGAATAACTCAGTGGTAGAGTGCGACCTTGCCAAGGTCGAAGTCGCGGGTTCAAATCCCGTTTCCCGCTCCACTTTTCGGCGGCATAGCCAAGTGGTAAGGCAGCGGTCTGCAAAACCGCTATTCACCAGTTCGAATCTGGTTGCCGCCTCCAATGATATCAATGAGTTTCAGAAATTATTCCCGACCAGGTTCCCGAATAGGCATATGTTGATCGAGCCAGATCATGACCTTGTCAAACTCACTTTTAAGCTCCATTAAAGCCTTTCCTCTATGGCTTGCCCGGTTCTTTTCTTTTCCGGTTAATTCTGCGAATGTCTTTTTTAATGGTGGATAATAGAAAACCGGATCATATCCGAATCCATTTGCGCCCGCAGGTTTTTCGGCTATTAAGCCTTCGCAGCGGGCCTCATAAGTCAAGGCTGAGCCTGTTGGAACCGCAATTGAAATGACACATTCAAAAACGGCCCGGCGGTCTGTTTTGCCTTTCATTGCATTAAGAAGTTTTATGCATCGTTGCCCGTCAGAGGCATTTTCGCCTGCATATCGTGCAGAATGGACGCCGGGAGCTCCGGCAAGGGCTTTTACAAGCAAGCCGGAATCATCAGCCAATGCCGGAAATCCCAAAATCCTTGCTGTAACGCTTGCTTTCTTGTATGCATTTTCTTCAAAGGTGCTTCCATCCTCTTCAATGTCTGGAATAGGGCCAAAATCGTCAAGGTTTTTAACCACAACCGGAAACCCCTCTAAAAGTTCCTTGATTTCACTGCGCTTGCCTTTGTTTCGTGTAGCAACAACCAAAGTAATAGTTTTTTGCACGGCGGCCTCGTTTCAATCAATAATTTTGTGACTTATATAGTGTAGTATAAAATTTTTATATATAAAGCACGGATGGATTTTTGTAAAGTAATTGGAGTGAAATCTTTACAACTATGTCGCTGGATTTTTCCATTTTGTATCAAATCCGGTTTCTTTCAAAATTTTTATCCCTTTTTCGATATTCAGACCAACTGTCTCCACACTGTGCGAATCATCGCCCGGGACAACCGCTATTTTTAATTCCAAAGCCTGTAAAAGAATCGATTCTGAAATATATGGTTCACTTCCTCCCTTGCTAAAAGACCGGACGTTAAAATCCAATATCAGGTTGAATTTTTTTATACACTCAAGATTTCGACGGATCCGTTTTTGTATAACGTCTTTTTTTAATCGTAAACGGTAATCCTGGTCGAATATTCTAATCAGGTCGAAATGGCCGATAACAGAAGGTTTTAATCGTTTAATCATTTCATACTGCCGGTCAAAATATTCGCAGTACAAGGCATCAATGCTTCCCAGCAAATATGCGGCATCTTCGTACAGATCGATTGTATAATCGATTGGGATATCGTTTACATGGTGTATGGAGCCTACAATATAATCCGGCCGGAAAGTATTAATCAATTTTTGTATAAATTGTTCTGAACCGGTATATGTTTCTGTCTCAAAACCGGCATAAATTTTTATTAAAGGGGCATATTTTTTTTGCAATTTTCTGCAGGTCAAAAAATACCGGGCAAACAGCCGATACATTTTTTTTGCGTCAAGACCCGCATCTTTTTCATCCTGGTAAAGAAAATTGTCGTTAACAGGTGGCATATGCTCTGTAATGCCGACCCAGGAAAAGCCTTTTTTAACGTATGCTTTAATAATATCTTCTAAAGAGCCTTGGGCATGATTACAGAATTCACCGCTGTGCCCCCCATGAATAGAGACAAGGTCAGAGACGGGATCGGCTCGATTATTATGATTCACGTCTAAAATTCTGTTTGTTTTTTGCACGGTTATACCTCATTTACAGATTTTTAAATTAAACTTGACATATTAAATGCTTTTATTAATATTATGCATAAAATCATGATAAATTTTTAATAAAAGAGCTTAGATGCCGATTCAAAATTCAATATTAGAACGGATATCGACCTTAAAAAATCTTCCCACGCTCCCCAACATCCTTTTAAAGCTCATCGACGCCTGCAATAATGAAGAAACAAGTGTTTCTGATGTATCAAAGCTTGTTGAAAAAGATCCGTCATTAAGCGGAAAAGTTTTAAGGCTGATTAATTCCGTCTATTACGGGCTGCCACGGAAAGTCAAGGGCATAGATCAGGGAGTGGCGCTTCTAGGAACCGACGCCGTAAAGAATATTGCAATCTGCGCCTCTGTTCACCAGGCTTTTAAGCTCCCTGATAATAATTCTTTTTTTAACCTTAAAACTTTTTGGTGGCATTCTTTAAAATGCGCGGTTACCGCCAGACTTATTGCAAAAAAAACCGGTTATGAAAGCCCGGATGAAGCGTTTATGACCGGACTGCTGCATGACATCGGCAAATTGGTTCTTTATATAAATTTTCCAAAAGAGTATGAAATTATATTAAAAAAATATAAAAATCACCCGGATCAGCTTGTGGACGGAGAAGTTGAATTAGGAATCACCCATTATCAAATCGGAGCATGGCTGATCAAAAACTGGAAACTCCAAACACCTGTTTCAGATGCAGTTCTGCGGCACCATGAGCCGCTGGAAAAAATAGTAACCGCCCCCCCCCTTGTACAGATCGTATACGCTGCCGACAGCTTGACTAAAAAGCCTGATATAGAGGATAGCAGCAAAATTGGTGAAAAGCTTTATGGTTTTACCCTGACTCAGACTAAAGAACTCTTATCAAAAGCCGATGAAGAGCTTGAAGAAGCGGCTTTTTCGCTGGATATTGAAGTCAAGCCGCCTGAAGAGTTGGAAATATCGGTTTCTGAAAAAGACAATAAAAAGCAACAAGAGCTTGTCGGCAAAATCCATGACGCCTCGCTGATGCTTGGAACTCTTCAAAACATTATTAAAACCCATGATGAAGATGGGATACTAAAAACGGTTCATGAGGGGATCCAAATCCTGTTTGATGTGGAAAACATTCTTTTCTTTCTCCATGACACTGAAAAAAACGGTCTTATTGGTAAGGTCGTCAGCCATGAAACGCAATCGTCTATGATCAACGATTTGATTATTCCGATGAAATCAGACGGTAGCATAATAATCAAATCACTTGTTCAAGGGAATCTTCTCGAATCGTTTAGCCGTATTACAGAGCCTGATTTTGTTATTATTGACAAACAGATCATACAAGTTGCCGGCAAGGAAGGAATGCTGTGCATCCCTATGCTGGCCAGCGGCGAACACATAGGGGTGATTGTGCTCGGGCTTGACAAGATTGCGTTTTCTCATATCTCAAAGCACTTGGATTTTTTAAAAATATTTGCCGATCAGACAGCCATGGCTCTTTTTGCGGAAAAATTCAGACAAAATCAGCTTAAAAAAATTCAGGCTGAACGGTTAGACGCCTCGTTAAACATGACCAAACGGGTGATTCATGAGGTAAACAACCCTTTGAGCATCATGAAAAACTATCTCAAGATTCTTGAAATTAAGCTTGCGGGTCAAAAAGTCGCGCAAGATGAAATCAGAATCCTAAATGAAGAAATTTCCCGTGTCGCACGCATTCTTAACAGTTTGGCATCTTTTTCTAAAAATAATTTCCGCAACTTCGGTTCAGTAAATATAAACGCTCTTTTGTCGGATCTGGTCAAAATCACAAAAGAATCCCTGTTAAAATTTTCAAAAATCGATATTCATATTTCTCTTGATCCAGCTATTCCTGTTATTACAACGGAAAAAGATGCTCTTAAACAGGTCTTTATAAACCTTATAAAAAACGCCTCTGAAGCGATGCCGGACGGAGGAAATATTTATATCAAAACCAGATATTTTCCAACCAGCATAAAAAATGATTGTGAGCGGGAAAAAAATGAACGCTGCGGGCATGTAGAAATTACTATAAACGATGACGGGCCCGGCGTCTGTGATGAGATCAAATCTAAACTTTTTGAACCTTTTGTAAGCTCCAAAGGAAAAGATCACTCTGGAATAGGCTTGTCTATTGTTCACAACATAGTCAAAACTCTAAACGGCACCATTGCATGTGAAAGCAAGAAAGGAAGAGGCGCCGGTTTTATTATTGGATTACCCGTATCGGATAACTGTGGAGATACAGCTAAAGGATGACGAACACAGCCTCTGCGCCAAAAATTCTGATCGTCGACGATGAGCCCAGACAACTTGACAGCATGAAGATATTATTGAGCAGTCAGGGCTGCGAAATAACTGTTGCCGGTTCCGGGCAAGAAGCAATGGATATCATCTCCGGGCACTATTTTGATCTTGTCCTTTTAGACATGATTATGCCGGGCATAGACGGTCTCGAGCTCATGGACTATATCAAGGCCCGGGGTAATGATACGACAATAATTGTTATATCGGGTCACACGTCCCAAGAGGCTGCAATAGGGGCTTTAAAAAGGGGGGCCTATGATTATCTTAAAAAGCCTTTTGAGTATGAAGAACTGATCAAAACGGTTCAAAATGCTCTTAACCAGAAAAAACTGGAAAATGAAAACAGGCTCATAAACAAAAAGTTGGCGTTATCTGAAAAACGTTACCGTTATCTGGTCCAGAATTCTCCTGATATAATTTATACGCTTGATGAAAAAGACAACTTTACTTTTATCAATGATGCTTTTAACGAGATGCTCGGTTATGACTGCAAGCAACTGATGGAAAATAATTTTTTAACGATCGTTTATGAAGAATGCCTTGAAAAAGCAAAAAGGTTTCTAAATGAATCTAAAACTTGCGCTTATAATGCTTCAGACATTGAATTAAAGTTGAAAACATATGGTAAAAATGCAAAATATAAACCATGTGAAGTCAGACACATGCCCATTGAACTGGAATCCGCGGACATTTGCAATATTTCTAAAAAAAGCTCTGTTAAAAATAATGTTAAAAAATGTATCGGTATTCATGGGCTGGCAAGAGATATAAGTGATAGAAAAAAGCTTGAGGCCGGGCTCCATCATGCCCAGAAGATGGAGGCTGTCGGCACCCTTGCCGGAGGTATCGCCCACGATTTTAACAATCTGCTTATGGGTATTCAGGGGTCTGCCTATCTTG
>JAUVKB010000009.1 GCA_030596405.1 Deltaproteobacteria bacterium | reverse complement strand
GAATGTTTTTTCGTCCATCTTCTGAACTGTAGAGAGAAAGTTCTGTCTATCTGGCTGTCGTAATACAGTCTCGTCTTTGAGCACAAAATCAAAATTTCCTGCAGCTTCGTTTACGTTTTACGCATAGTATGGATCTTTCAGCTCCAAAACGTGGCAAGGTATATTTTTTCAAATCAACAGAAAAATCATACTCTTTGACAGACGACAGCAAGCGCAAAGACTCAACTTCTGTTTCAGCTATTCCCCCTTTCATAGCGATGATAATCCCATTTTTTGCCAGCAAGGGCAATGCCATCGAAACAAAATGATCCAATGCGGCAAGAGCGCGGCAAATAACAACATCAAAAGAATTTGCAAAGGCGCTCTTTTTTGCAAGATCTTTTGCTCTGACATGACAGGCTTTAATATTTTTAAGATCAAGACTTCTGATTACATGTTTTAAAAAATTGACCTTTTTACGTGAACCGTCTATCAGTGTTACAGATAAAGAAGGGATTAGGATCTTAATCGGTATTCCCGGGAAACCGCCTCCTGAACCGATGTCTATCAAAGATGCTTCATGGGGTATTAAAGATAAAGAGGCTATCGAGTCGACAAAATGCTTAACCGCAATCTCATCGGGGTCGGTAATGGCTGTAAGATTTATCTTTTTGTTCCACTTTATAAGTTCAACAGCATGTTTAGCAAATTGATCGATCTTTTTTTGATCAATATAAATATTAAAGGCTTTTGCACCTTCTCTTATAATATTTTTCCATTCTGTTGAGCCGAGTTCCATAGTATGAATCGGCTTTGCAGAATTTATAGACATTGTCAACTAAAAATCATAATGGATAGAAAATTTAAATTTGCATTTTGTCTGTTTGATTATATGCCGTTTGGTGGACTGCAGCGTGGCTTTCTACGAATCGCCGAGATATGTATGGCGCGCAATAATACCGTCGACGTGTATGCCGGTTCTTGTGAAGGCGGTATCCCGGATGGTTTGAATGTTGAAATACTTCCGGTTCGAGGTTTTACAAATCACCGGCGTTGTGAATCGTTTTTTAAAATGCTCGACAAAACTTTGTCTGCAAGAGAGTATGACGTTGTAGTCGGGTTCAATAAAATGCCCGGTTTGGATATTTATTTTGCATCAGATACATGTTATGCAGCAAAAGCATTTTCAAAAAGTTTTTGGTATCGTATGACCGGACGTTGTCAAAGTTACCTGCGTCTGGAACGGGCTGTTTTTGACAAGCTGTCAAAGACAAAGGTCTTGTTAATCTCTGAAAAGGAAAAGTCATATTTTATTAATTACTATGGAACCGCCGAAAAACGGTTTCACCTTTTGCCGCCGGGAATTTCCAAAGATTGCCTGTCACCCCCCAACGCTGATGAGGTCCGCATGGAATTACGAAATGAATTAGGCATTGGATTAGATCAAAACGTTGTTTTAATGGTCGGATCGGGTTTCAGAACCAAAGGGGTTGACCGTGCCATCCTTGGGATAAATTTTTTACCATCAAGGCTTCGTGAAAAGACGATTTTATTAATTGTGGGAGAAGACAACTCAAGGCCTTTCCTGCGGCTGGCCAAAAAATTAAACATTGCAAAACAGGTGCGTTTTGTCGGTGGCCGTGATGATGTGCCCAGCTTCTTAGTTGCCGCCGATCTTTTGATACATCCAGCCTACAGGGAAAATACAGGCAATGTTTTAATCGAGGCCATGGCTTCGGGTTTGCCGGTTTTAGTAACCGATGTTTGTGGTTACAGCAGTCATATAAAACGTGCCGATGCAGGAGAAATAATGTCCTCACCATTTCAGCAAGAAACACTCAACAGGCTTTTATATTCCATGTTAACCTCCGGCAAAAAAGAGTTTTGGCGACAAAACGGCAAAGATTATATTGCATGTAATGACGTTTTCAGCCGTGCTGAAAAGGCTGCGGATATCATTGAACAGGCGGCAAAATGATTGTATTACCGGACAGTTGGTCACGCCATTGGCAAAAACAGGATTTTTTAAAGTATCTATTTGCTTTAGAGGGAAAGGTATACAGCGAACAAAAGGGGCGTAAAACTCTCCGTTTTACATTTGTCGACAAACATTATTTTGTCAAACTTCACCAGGGGGTCGGCTGGAAAGAAATAATAAAAAATCTGCTGGGATTTCGTCTGCCGGTTTTCGGCGCACAAAATGAGTGGCGTGCCATTCAGCAGGCTGAAAAGCTGGGCATCTTGACCATGCGCCTTGTTGGATACGGGAAAACAGGCTGGAATCCTGCACGGCTGAAATCTTTTGTTATAACCGAGGAACTGGCGGACACTATAAGTCTTGAAGATTTTTGTCGTGACTGGCCGATATCTCCTCCTGATTCCGCTTTAAAACGTGCATTAATAACAAAAGTCGCAAAAACAGCTAGAACACTTCATGAACATGGGATGAACCACCGTGATTTATATATCTGCCATTTTTTACTCCATATTTTACCAGGGCAAAAACGGCTCGATCAGCGCATAAAACTTTATTTAATCGACTTGCACCGGATGCAGATACGTCGTTGCACTCCAGAGCGCTGGCGTGTAAAAGATATCGCCGCCTTATATTTTTCCAGCATGGACATAGGTTTGACGCGGCGTGATTTGTTACGATTTATAAGGGTTTACCAAAACAAACCACTGCGGGCGTCTCTTTATGAAAATAAATTGTTCTGGCAGAGGGTAAAAAAACGCGGCATTGCGTTTTACAAAAAACTTCATAAAAAAAATCCGGCGCTTATTTTGTAATTTTTAAAAAGCGGATGGTCATAATAGAGGAAATTATCTCCTCTAATCTTACATGCGTTGCCTCTGATGGGAGATAAATACAAAGGGCGTAATATGAGTTCTATAACTGTTAGTATAATTATTCCATCATATAATTATGCTCATGTATTACATCGAGCGATTGAATCAGCACTATGTCAAAAAAATACCAATGAAGTTATTATTGTTGATGATGGTTCAACTGATAATACCGAAAATGTAATTACTAAATTTATGCAAAAAGACAATCGCATTCATTATTTACAACAAGAAAATTCTGGTCCAGCTGTAGCACGCAACTATGGCCTGAAACACGCAACGTCAGATTTTGTTCTGTTACTTGATGCTGATGATGAACTATTGCCAGGAGCAATTGAAAATTTACTTAAACCTTTAGAAATGGATACATCACTTGAGTTAATAGTTGGTCGTTCAGTGAGTATTGACACTAAATCTGGACGCTATAAAAGCAAGAAATCTCAGAAATTTTCTACTAGCAAAGAAAAAAATTTCATTTCATTTATCAATAAAAAAATATCATTGTCGCATGGCCGATTTCTTGCAAAAAGAAAGTTATTTTTTATTATTAACTATCCGGAGCAAATTAAAAATGCTGAAGATTTATCTGTATACGCACATTTATTTCTCTATGCTAAAGCATATTCAATAAAAGAAGAAGTTGTAATTAAATATCATCATCCTGATAGTTTTCGACATAATAGTAAAAACATAATTAATTATGGTTTAAATGTGGTTGATGCTGTATTTAACCCAACAATTATACCATTTGGTTTAATGAAGTATAAAACTAAATATTATTCTGATAGATGTTTATCAATGTTTCGATCTTTATATGTTTGTGGTGACAAATATCATGCGAACATATTTTATATCAAAGCAATTTTAGCGAATCCAAAATCTATATTAAAAATTGACTATTTAAGAAAATATATTAAATCACTTTTGTCCAAAAACAGGTTTAAAGTAAGTAATTGAAAAATCCTCCTGTGGGGTTACCATGGATACCAATACGGGTAATAATACCATGGGGGATAATACCACCAGTGGGGATAAGGAAATGTATAAGATCTTTGCTCTTTTTTTGGTCTGAAAAGATGAATTTCCCTGATCGTAATAAGAGGATAATGATACTCTATTTCATCAAGCGGAAGGGTTCTTTTCCCTTTGATCTCGCCTGCAATCAAAGCCTCTCTTCCTCTGGTGTATATGGCTGTATCAAGGTAGCCGTCATTTATGGCCAGAAATCTTCCGTCCGATTCATCCACATCCTTCGGCCTTCCTACCATGTCCGCGGATTTTTGCAACATAAGGAGAAAATAATGGAAAGAAAAATACTGATTGAGGTTGATCTTGGGAAGAAGGGCGTGGAGAAATGTGATGTAATTGTATATCTTGACGGGAAATCGATTGAAGATCATTGGGATATTGAGCATGATGATCTTTCCAGAATTGCTGATAAACTCAGAGAGAAATATCCTGATGGGAATATTGAAACATGTTGCCTTGGTGAAGACTGTTGCGGCAGATCGCATACCTGGAATATTGATATTTAAAAAGGAGATGAGATGGTATGAGAAAAGAGGTTGATTTTATTAGAGAAAATCATGTTATTCATGCCACTTTATATGGCAACTCAGATAAGGGTGTTGTTTTATGCCCTCCTCACCCATCCTTTGGAGGAAACAGACATGACCCAAGATTAGTGTCTATTGCAAATGAATTGGCTGCAAATAATATCTCAAGCCTGTGTGTTGATTATAGCGAATATACAGGAGGCAGAGAAGAAATAAATGATATCCTTTTTGTGATTTCATCATTTAGCAGGGATCTTGATTCTGTTGGGCTGCTTGGATATTCTTATGGGGCTGTTATAGCCTCACAGGCAGCTTCACAAACACCTGTTGAATTAACAGGCCTTGTTCTGATCTCCGTTCTAAAAAGTATAGACGGCCTTGAGTCGGATTTAAAATCGGACTGTAAAAAACTAATGATAAGCGGCGCTGAAGATTCTTTTATTGAGGGAGGTTTTGACGCCCTTTTCGATTCGGCCAAGGGAGAAAAGGAAACGCTTGTTTTAGAGACTGATCATTTCTTTGAAGGATTTGAAGAGATAATGGCAAAGAGGATTAGAGAATTTTTTTGCGGATTGTTCTTCTAATAAAGATTTTCAGGAACGGGGATGAATTAACTTTACATAACGCACCCAAAATCTTTATCTTAAAGTCTATATCATCCGTTCTATCTCCCGGAGCATGCTATCTAGTCTTTTTTTGGAAACAGGCACGGCGGTTTTAAGCTCCTGGGCAAAGACAGACACCTTGTATTCTTCTATCAGCCAGAAAAATTCTTCGATTTTAGTCCGTTTTTCTTTTGTTGTACCCGGAGACAACTCTTGCAGGAATCTGTTCAGACGCTCTGTATATTCATTTATCAGGCCGGCTTTGGCCTGATCTTTTTCCAGGTTGACCAGGGCTCGTTCCCCGCGAATGGAGACAGCTTTTAAATATCTTATAATATGGGCAAGGCGGGCAGTGTCGTATAGCTCCATGAATCTTTCCGGCACGAGCCTTTCCACCTCTTGTGTTAATCCTTTTAAAAACAGCAGATACTTTTCGTTAAATGCTTGTCTCTTTTTCAATCCTGCCAGGCTCAATAAAGTTTCATGATAAACAGAAATCAGAGGTAAACTTTTTTTCAGCAGTTCATCCCCTTTTTTCAAGATAAGCGGGCCGATCAATTCCGCACAAGAATGGAATTCTTTTTTTGAACGGACATTTTTTTCAAAAAGCGCGGCTGTTAGACTTTGATAGAGTCTATCCTTAATCTGCCCGGCGCCCCCAAAATGTTTTGAGGCTTGCTGCAGTTTTTCAGGAATCCCTATCCTTTTTTTTAAAAACTTCAGATCACTGGAAAAAAATTGGGAAAATAAAGCTCCAACCCCTTTTTTATGAGATTGAAGTGCAGCTTCAGCATCCATAAAAATACGAAGGTCAATCTTTTTGTTGTTGTTTTTGTTTGTTTTGTTGCCTGTTTCGTCGATTTCGAGTCCCGGATATACAATCCATTTTTCTCCGTTTATATTATCAATCGGGATAGATTGAGGAAGATCAGGAAAATCCCATTTTGTGATGCCTCTTTTTTCCCATATTTCTTTTACGGACAAGAGTTCTTTTGATTCCTTTATATTGCCTGTCTGCTGAACCTTTTCATATAAAAGCGCTTTATCTCTGCCCGATCTAATCTCCTTTCCGTTTTCATCTGTTATTGCAATGACGGCTTTAAGGTGATCCGGCAGCAAAGTGTCAGCCCATGCAGAAGCAGGTATATCTATCTTAAAGCGCTTATAAATAAATGAACTCAGAGAAGAGAAGAGAGTCCCTTTGCCTTGCGGCATCTCATCGGCAACAATATCTACAGTTTGTGCAACCGGAACCAGGTTTTTTCTATATTTTTTGGGAAGGCCTTTGATAAGCGCTGAAATTTTTTCTTTAAAAAAACCGGGAACAAGCCAGTCGATGCTTTCAGAAGGTATGGTTGAAGTCAGAGTTGAGGGCACCCTGATTGTTACGCCATCATCTGGCCGGCCTATCTTAAAATTATAGGTGCATTGAAACTCCCTGTTTCCCAAAGGGATATTGTCAGGGTAAAGCGCCAGTTCCTCAGCATCCGGTTCATACATTATAAGAGCATTCATCTCCATTCGCAAAAAACCGTCATCCCCCTTTTTTTTAATGAACTTCTCAAGGGACCTGATATTATAAATTCCTTCCAGCCTGTTTATGTAAAACATGAACATATCCTCCTCGCTTGCAAGGATATCCCGTCTTCGGAATTTGTTTTCCATATCAGCCACCTTTTCAATAAGCTCCAGGTTGTGCTGCATGAATGGCAATATTTTCTTTACATCTCCCTGCACAAGGGCACTTTTGATAAAAATTTGAGCAGCCTCCTCAGGATCAATTCTACCGTAAGATACCGGCCTTTGCGAAACGATTATAAGACCATACAGGCTTACCTGCTCAAAAGCGACGACTTCGCCTCTATTTCGTTCCCAGTGAGGCTGATTGTAAGTATATTTACACTGCTCTCTTCCCGCGTCTTCCAGCCAGGCATTATCTATGTTGGCTGCTTTTCTTGCATAAAGCCTGGAGGTTTCAATGAGTTCTGAAAACAGAATCCATTTGCCTGCTCTGTTAAAAAGGCCGGAACCCGGAAAAATCATAACCTCCCTTCCCTTTGCCGCCTGATAAATATTTTTTTCCTTTTTTAAAGCAATGCTGGAAAGAAACCCGCTTAAAATCGCTTTATGGATTTCATCATAAAGGGGATGCCTGTCATCATCTACCGACCGGGAAACAGTCTGTGAAGGCTTAAACTCCTGTTTTGCATCCTGCCTGTATTCTTTTATAATATCCGTCAACTGAAAGTGAATGTCGATCCATTCGCGCATCCGTCTATATGAAAGAAAATATTCCCGGCAGAATTTTTTCATCCTGTTTCCGGTTTTCACCTTCTTACAGGTGTCATGATACATTTTCCAGATATTCAGAATAGTAATAAAATCGGATAAGGGTTCTATAAATTCCTTATGCTTTTTATCGGCATCATCAGCTCTGTCAGGAGGACGTTCCCGGGGGTCCTGGATGCTGAGGGCAGAAGCTATAACAGTCATCTCATTTAAACATCCAAATCTTTCAGCTTCAATCAGTATCTTTGCAAGGCGCGGATCAACAGGCATATTTGCCATAAGCCGGCCATGTTTTGTCAACCCGAAGCTCCTGGAAGAAGAATCGACCATGGGAGGCTTTTTGGATCCCGGCCTGTTTTTTGCTGCTTTTTTTCCGGTTTGAAATGAAGATATGGCTCCAAGTTCGGTCAGCAGATCGAACCCGTCTTTTATGCTCTTTGCCATGGGTCGGTCTATAAAAGGAAAATCCTCTATATCCCCCAATTTAAGAGCCATCATTCTTAATATTACTTCAGCAAGATTTGCTCTGAGAATCTCGGGAGGGGTATAAAGAGGGCGTGAATTAAAATCCTGTTCTGAAAAAAGACGGATACATATACCGTTTTCCACCCGGCCGCACCTGCCTTTTCTCTGATCAGCGCTGCTTTGCGATACAGGCACGATCGGAAGAGATGTTATTCTTGAACCGGGCATATAATGTGATATCCGGGCCAGACCTGTATCAATAACATATTTAACCCCGGGAATAGTAATTGAAGTTTCAGCAATATTGGTTGCAATAATTATTTTTCTGCCCGCCACGCGCGCAAAAATCCTTTTCTGTTCTGCCGCAGGGAGCCGCGCATACAACGGAAGAACAACGACCCCCTTATATTTTTGGCCTTCTATTATGCGGCGTGCTTCATGGATATCATGCTCGGTCGGCATAAAAACCAGTATATCTCCAAAAGGGCTTTGCCTTTGCAGTTCATCGACCGCCATAGCGGCCATCTCAATATGCGTAATATCGTCATCCTGATCATCATGGTTGCCTGAGAAATATCGGAGCTCCACCGGATACGTCCGCCCGGACACTTCAATAACAGGGGCATTATCAAAAGCTTTGGAAAATTTTTCGGTATCTATGGTCGCTGAGGTTATGATCAGTTTAAGGTCTTTTCTTTTTTTTATTAAAGTTTTTAAGAGGCCCAGCAAAAAGTCGATATTCAGGCTTCTCTCATGGGCTTCATCGACTATTAATGTGTCGTACATATTTAAAAAAGGATCATGCCGGGTTTCTGCCAGAAGAATGCCGTCCGTCATTATTTTTATGAATGAATTATCATTTGTTTTGTCCTTAAATCTGATCTTGTAACCCACCAGGCCACCGACAGCAGGCTCTCCCAGCTCTTCAGCTATGCGGCCGGCCACGGTTATTGCGGCTATTCTTCTCGGCTGGGTGCATCCTATAAAGCCGTTTATGCCGCGCGAGGCTGCCAGACAGAATTGTGGAATCTGTGTGGTTTTGCCGGAACCTGTTTCTCCTGAAATGATGATTACCCGGTTGTTGCTTATAGCGTCGATTATTTCATTTTTTTTTGAAAAAACAGGCAGGTCGCGGTTAAATAAAGGTTTGGGCAGATTATTCTTGCGCCATGTTTTTTTCTCTATCGAAGCTTTCAGCAGTTTTTGGATCTCAGAGAGTTCCGCCTGAATTTTTTTTTGATTAAAACGCCTGATCCTGTTTAACCTCCGGCGTACTTTGCTGCTGTCGGAGAGCATGGCGCCGGGTAAAAGCGCCTCTATTTTTTTAATATTATAAAAAGGTTTTAACAATTTTCGTGCCTCAACATGTTTATTATTGTCGATCCGCATTGCAGAACCAATACTATCATGGAATAAACTTGCATATCAAAATTTATGTCTCTATTTTTGATATACCTCATTGAAACATGAAAAACGATGATTTTTGCCGGGGATGCAGAAAGATGTTGTCAAACAGGTCGTTGATATGGCACCAGACAGATTGAAGGCGGTTGATCCTCCTGACAAAACTGAGAAACATTTCAAACCGGAATTTATAAAAAAACAATGTATTATTGACAACTCCCTTTTTTGTCATTAGTTTCAGTTTTTCGTATAAATAAAATCTATAACAAGAAAGGGAAATCTGCCCATGCTATTAAGTGAAATGAAAGAAGGCCAGACCGGAAAGATAAAAAACATTGGCGGAAACGGTGCTTTGCACAGGCGGATACTTGAAATGGGCATTTTAAAGGGTTCCGAGGTATATATAGAAAAATATGCTCCTTTGAAAGACCCGCTTGAATTGATTGTAAAAGGCTCCCATATATCTTTTAGAGTTGAGGAAGCTTCACAGATTACGGTAGATAATGTAAAATAGTAAGGAGTGTGACATTTAAGATTTATGAAAAGCCGTATTCAGGCATGTTTTTCAATAGGCTAAATTAATACTAAAGGATTGAATGGAACGAAAAAAACTTACAATAGCCCTTGCAGGCAATCCTAATTCAGGAAAAACAACAATATTTAACAATATAACCGGAAGCAGGCAGAAAGTCGGAAACTGGCCTGGTGTAACAGTTGAAAAAAAAGAAGGGAATATAAGCAGGTTCGGGTACGATCTTACAATTATTGACCTTCCCGGAACTTACAGCCTGACCCCCTTTTCTATTGAGGAAATCATTGCGCGCGACTTTGTTGTCGAAGAATGTCCTGACGTTGTCATCGACATCATCGATGCTTCCAGCCTGGAACGAGGCCTTTATCTTGCTACCCAGCTAAGAGAAACCGATTGCAAGGTTATATTTGCCCTGAATATGGCAGACCTGGCCAAGACGCGGGGGATTAAAATAAATGCCGAGAAGCTCTCCGAGCTTCTTAATGTACCGGTTGTATTTACCGTTGGCAACAAAAATGAAGGGATTGATGCACTTTTAGAAGCAGCCATAAAGCTGGCGGAGTCCAGCTCTGAAGTCCCTCAGAAGCGAAAGGTTCGGTACAACAGGGATATTGAAAATTCCATCTCAAAACTTCAAAGCCTCATTGAACAAAAGATTGCAGATAAGCTTTCCTATAATACCAGGTGGACGGCTATAAAGCTGGTAGAAGATGATGAAATTGTTAAAAAACGCATTCTTGACAATGCCCGGGACAGTGCTCAGGATATTCTCAATGAAGCCCAATCGCAGCGAAGTTATCTTAAGCACTGTTTCGGCGATGAACCGGAAATCATCACAGCTAGTGAACGATACGGATTTATCGCCGGAATTATTAAAGAAGTACATGCAGCATCCAACAAAGAGCGCGTAGATATATCTCGAAACATAGACCTTGTTTTAACAAACCGTTTTATCGGGTTTCCGATCTTTTTCCTTTTTATCTGGGCAATGTTCCAGGCAACTTTCTCCTTTGGCGCCTATCCAATGGAATGGATTGACATGGGCATAGGCCTGATTTCATCCGGATTAGACGGCTTTCTCCCGGAGAGCCTCTTTAAGGATCTCCTTTTGAACGGAATAATAGCAGGTGTCGGAAGTGTTATTATCTTTCTTCCAAATATAATGGTCCTTTTCTTCTGTATCGCAATTTTTGAGGATACCGGATATATGGCCAGAGTCGCCTTTCTCATGGACAAAATAATGCATCTTATAGGCCTTCATGGAAAATCTTTTATCCCGATGCTTATGGGATTCGGCTGCAATGTCCCGGCAATAATGGCTGCCCGTACCCTTGAAAGTGAAAAGGACCGTATCCTGACTATATTAATCATTCCTTTTATGTCCTGTTCAGCCAAACTGCCTATTTATATTGTGCTTGCAGCCACCTTCTTTGGTGTAAAAGCCGGAAATGTTATCTTTTCTATTTATCTTATCGGAATTATTTTTTCCATTATAACCGGTCGCCTTTTCCGCCTGACTATCTTGACTGGTGCTGATGCTCCCTTTGTCATGGAGCTTCCGCCATACAGGGTTCCCATGTTAAAAAGTCTTTTGATTCACATGTGGGATCGCAGCAAAATGTTTTTTAAAAAAATGGGCGGGATAATACTTATCGGTTCTGTTGTTGTATGGGCGCTTTCTGCTTTTCCCCGCAACATAGAGTATTCTTTTGATTATCACGGTGAAATCGAAAAGATTGAATCGTCTTATGAATCTGAGATTAAGGCGGATAATGTTGATAATAAAATTTTGAAAAAGAAAAAAGATGCGGATATACTTGAAATAACCAGGGCTCAAAGAGCCGAGCAAGTTGAAAAATCCTATATGGGTCGTATAGGCAAAAGCATTTCACCTTTATTTTTACCCATAGGCATTGATTGGCGCGGAGGAGTAGCCCTTCTTACCGGGTTTGTTGCCAAAGAGATTGTTGTAAGCACAATGGCTGTTCTTTATGCTGCCGAAGAAGAGTCAGACGCTTTAAAGAATGCTCTTTTATCATCCGGAATGACTCCCCTGTCCGCTCTTTCAATGATGACCTTTGTTCTTTTGTATCTTCCATGCCTTGCCACAGTTGCAGCAATAAAACGGGAAACCGGTTCCTTTAAATTGATGTTTTTCAGCATTGCATACAATACTTCTGTTGCATGGTTTATAGCTTTTTGTGTTTACCAGGGAGGAAAGCTGTTAGGCGCTTAGCAACATCATATCGACAATTTGTTGTCGATCTCAGCCGGCGGAAAAACATCTCAAATTGTTAAACCACAGACTAAAGAAACGGCAGGAACCATGGCCATGAGCTCTGTCTCCGTTGTCAGCAATTCGCTCAGACTTAGAGGGATAATAAGCTCAACATCAAACTTCTCACCCTTGACGACTCTAAGTAACCCCCTGAGCCGGAGTATCAATATAAAATCGGCCTTTGCTCCTACGACAAAGGAAAAAACCAATTGTTATTTTCCTGACTACCGTCCAGTACTGCTTAATTGCTGCTCTGTCCTCATAATTATTTGATCCTGAAGTTTATCTTCCAGATCAACATAATAAGCGCTGAAACCTGCTACCCTTACAACAAGATCGCTATAGTTATCAGGCTTTTTTTGTGCGTCCAGCAAAATATTTTTGTCAAGAACGTTAAACTGAATATGGTGAATCCCCAGATCCACAAATGAGCGAAGATAGGCAATGAAAGCATCTTTGTGCTCATCAGTCAAATACAAGGGCTGAATCTTTTGGTTCAGGCAGTTTGTAAAGGTTTTTGAGTGATCAATCTTGCCGACGGATTTAAGCACGGCAGTAGGTCCTTTTTTATCCGTGCCGATTATAGGAGAAATCGTGCCGTCATTAAATATGTCTCTGTCTTTTCTGCCATCCGGTGTCGCGCCCGTGAATCCGCTAAAAGCATAATAGGTAGCTCCTCCGGTGCCATCTTCCATGAATATGCCCCCGTAAATATTTTTGAAACTATGGACAAGTTCTGATGTTTTAAGAGCAATATCCCTTGCTATGAAATCAACATAATCGTCGTCATTACCGAATTTGGGCACATTGTTGATACATATACTTCTGAGCTTTTCATGCCCTTCCCAGTTATTATTTAAGGCATCCAACAGCTCGGACATAGTGATAAGCTTATCATCAAAAACCAGCTTCTTTATTACTGCCAGTGAATTAGCTATAACTGTCTGGCCTGTGGGCTGAAATACTGAATCCGCATAATACTTGTACTCTCTGCAATCCTTGCCGTTTTCTATGCAACCATCAAGGAGCGCGGATAAAAACGGCTGTGGCATCCAGACTTCTTCAAGGGCATCTACTGTATTCCAGATTGTAAAAAGCTTTTGCAGGAAAAATTTAACCTGGGTCAAATATGCTTCAACAACATCTTTGAAACTGGAAAATGTAAGCGGATCGGGAGTTAATGCACCTATTTGCTTCCCATTAAAAAATTTGTTGCCTTTTCCCTGGTTTAACGCGTATTCTAAACACTTCGGCAAAGAAAAATACCCGCCCAGTTGCCGGCTTACCATCGACTTGCCGGGAATGCACCACTTCATACAACTTTGATTGGCCCAGTTCCTGGCATCTTCAACCGGAATTCCCACATTAGTCAAATAAGGCACCATCATTTCATCATTGAAAAAGGCCGGGATACCGTTTGAACGCGGGTCCCTTAGTATATCAACGATTTTGTCATACAATTCGGCCGGTGTGTTTTTGTGCAGCCTGACCGCTATTGCCGGTTCAACAAACCCGATCGTTTTGGCGGCATCCAACACAATATATGTTAATTCATTTGTCGCGTCTTCACCTGAAGGGGTTTGTCCGCCAATGGTGGTTAGCCTCTGGGTAATTTTAAGGCCGCCGCCGCCGCCTAAGGCCGGAGGATAGAGCTGTCCTTCTTCATTGATTCTTAAAATAAGATGCTCAAATAATTCCTGGGCCTGATCTTTTGTTATTATTCCCGCATCCTTGTCTTTTTTATAATATGGATAAAGGATCTGGTCTATCCTTTCTCCCAGTCCGGGAGCCTGCCGGTCGAGTATTCTATAAATCAATGTCACGAACCAGTAGCATTGCAATGCCTCATAAAAGGTCCGGGGCGGATTGCCGGGAACGCTCTCACAAATTTTTGCCATTTCAAGCAATTCATTTTTTCTTCTTTTATCCTGTTCGGTGTTTGCCGTTTTTAACGCTAAATCGGAAAACCTTTTGCCGAATCTTACTGCTGCCTGTAAGCTTATAATGGCGGCGTCTAAAAAATTCTTTTGTTTTATGTAATTTTTTGCATCAAAATAGCAGTTTGGATCAGATGACATTTTGTCTAACTTATCCTCAGCCTCCTTAATAATTCCGTTAAGTCCTAATTTAAACAGCTTGTCAAAATTAGGCGCGCCCATAAAACCGCCATGTATCCATGCAAACACCCCCTGATTAAGATATGACCAGTAGGGCAGCACTTCTTTGGGGAGCACATCCCGCTCCAGGCCGTGCAGGGCTTTTCCGTTCCAATATTTATGAATATCGTGAAGCTCTTCACGTTCTTCTTCGGTCAGCAGAGATTTATAATTTTTCTTTTCAATATATTTATCCAACCATCTCCAGAAAAGTTCCGGATAATGAATCAGGGAGTTAGCCTTGCCTGTTACATTGCCGACTATTCTTTCATTAGGAAGAATATAGATTGTCATATTGTCGAGCAGATCGGCAAGCGCCTTGGCTCTTCTGAGAACAATCGGCTCACCCTCTGTTTCTTTATAGGATTTTGTTATCAAACGGGGTCTTTCGATACAAAGGGTAACCCCTTCACGATATGGCAGGCGTTCCTCTGAAATATTCTCCATTCTGCCAAGCCCCCTGAATACTCTGCTCTGGTAAAAGGGCTCTTCCCTCATAATTTGTGTAATTTTACCAACTGTTTCAGCAGTCATAATAATCTCCTTCTCAAGTGCGGGATATATTGACGAAACCGTCAAATTCGCGCCAAAAGATAAAACGGATTGAATCGTTTTCCATAAGTATCTCATGACGTGATCCATCTATTTCGACGAACCGGCAATTTTTTATAATAGAAGAGATATTTTTTTGCGCTTGAACGGATACGACAGTGTCTGAACCACCGCATATAATGAGAACAGGCGCTTTTATCTCTTGAGCGTATCTCTTTTTTTTGAGTGTATCTATTGAATTAAAAGTCGCTGCAAGCCAGCGGTATGTCACACCGCCATAATCAAGGTCAAGATTTTTTTTAATCTCCTTTTTTTCAACAAGGAAACGTTCAGGGTCTGATGTAAGCCTGTTGCCATCAAAATCTTCATTTAAAAAGGAATAATCACTTGAACCTATGGTATAAGCACGGCCAAAACCTGTTTTACACGCAAACCAGGTAATAGACCTTACAAGCCACATGGGAAAGGGCGAAGTTACTATATCGATCATGGGCGATACCAAAACCGCTCTGTCTACCGAACCTGGGTGGTCATGCATAAACCGCAGGGCAAGATGTCCGCCCATTGAATGGGCGAGAATTATTATGGGAGAAACAGCTTCAGGCCTTACAATACTGCTTACGAACTGATCCAGGTCTTTTATATAATTATCATAATCAGCTACAAACCCTTTCTTCCTGTTAGGCAGAGACCGTGTTGAAAGACCCTGACCTCGCCAGTCAAAACCGTATACATCAAAACCTTTCCCGATAAGGTCGGTGACGGTTTCGGAATACTTCTCCAAAAACTCCCCTCTCCCTCCAAGCAGGACAATGGTTCCGCATCTCTTTTCTTTGTCGCACAACCAGGCCATGTAACGTATCTTCTTGTTATCAGGAGTCGCAAAATAATCGCAAAGAGTTATCAGCCTGCTTTGCGCAACAGAAGTTATTGATATCATAAAATAAAATACAAAAAATACCGGAATAAATTTAATCACAAAACCCTAGTTTGCACGCCTTGAATTTGAAGCTTTTTGCATGGTCAAACATTAAAACGAAAATTTATTATATCTCCGTCACAAACTTCGTAATTTTTCCCCTCGAGTCTCACAGTCCCATGTTTTTTTGCGTTATTATAGGTTCCGGCATCCATCAAATCTTTATAAGAAATTACTTCAGCGCGTATGAACCCTTTTTTTATATCCGAATGGATAACCTCTGCGGCGTCAACGGCCTTAATCCCTTTTTTTACAGTCCATGCCCTTACCTCATCTTCCCCTACGGTAAAAAATGATATGAGCCCGAGAAGTTCATAGGAACGCTTGATAACTCTGTCCATAGCAGATTCATGGATGTTAAATTCCGAAAGAAAGACCTTGGCCTCTTCATCGGACATTTGCGCAAGTTCATGTTCGAGCTTGCCACGCATGACCATGCAATCTTCCCTTGACTTCAGGTTGCCGACATCAGGAAAAGCGTCGTCATCTTCTTCGTCGTTATCTTCTTCATTGTTAAACAAGACAAGTACAGGCTTGCCTGAAACAAATGCAAACCCTTTTAATATATGAGCAGATGCTATATCGGAATTTTTCCGCAAGGGAATCTCATTTTCAAGGCTTTTAAGAGATTCGGTTAACAGTAAAAATTCCTGTTGATCTATCTTTTTACCTCTTTTTTTGTCGAGCTCAATCCGTTCCATCCGTTTTTCAACCACAACAAGATCGTCAAAAACAAGATCCTGGTCAAGCTTGAGAAAGTCGTCAAAAGGGGCCGGTCCTTTTGTGTCAAAACCTTTAAAATTTCGCAGCACATGGATCAAACCGTCGCAATCCCTTACCAGAGCAGAAATGTTCTGTTCCGGTTTTTTACCCTGGCCATGAGCAGGAATGCCGGGGAGAAAGTATTCCACCTGAGCATAAATTGTCTTTTTCGGATTATACATGCCGCTTAAAACATCGACCCGTTGATCCGGGACATAAATTGTGCCGATACGGCTTTCACCAGTGCGGTCTGTCTGAAAATTTTTTGTTAATGCTTCAAATACTGTCCTCTTCCCTGCTCCGGAAAGACCGATAATGCCAAGTTTCATATAATTTAATCTCTTGCTGCATCCATTAACGGACACGCTCTTTTTGAATGTTTTTTAAAGACTCCCATATTTTTTGACCTGCTTTTCAGTCTCTTTAACACTCTGTTCATTATTGACGACATAATCGGCATAACCTTTTTTTTCATCTATAGGAAGTTGGGCTTTGAGAATGTTGGCGGCTTCTTCAATGCTGATCTTGTCCCGTGCGGCCAGGCGTTCTATCTGCCTTTCCTCAGGGATATAGACCAGCATGAGTTTGTGAAACATGTATTGCAGGTTAAGCTCGATCAAAAGAGGGACGACGACCTGGATGATCGCGCAAGGCTCTTTTTGGGCTATGGCGTTTACCTGTTTGACAAATTCTTCGTGGATCCGCGGGTGAATAAAACCTTCCAGTTTTTTCCTTTTTTCAAAATCGCTGAAGACAATTTTTGAAAGTTTTTTTCTGTCAAGGTTTTTGTCTTCTTCAAGAACCTGTTCCCCAAAATAGTCGACAACACCCTGCCATGCGGGTTTGCCCGGTTCCACCACCTGTCTTGCAATAACATCAAAATCTATAACATGCGCGCCTAGCTCTTTTAACATTTCGGATGCAGTAGATTTTCCACTGGCAATCCCGCCTGTTACCCCAAGAAGCAAACGATCGTCTTTTCCCCTGATGGTTTCAAGCTCGCCTATGCCCCCGTACGACAGAGGAAAGGCCGATGTAAGATCCTGTTCCGCTCCCGCAAAACTGATCGGATAACGGACACCCCTTCTATACAGAGTTTCCATGCCGGAAAGGGCTTTTTCCATCATGGCTGCGGGAATGGCCATAACCATGTCTTCATCCTGGGCGTGGCCGTAACGCCGTTCTCCATAGCACGGGATGGTAAGCGAAGGTTTTCCGGTCAAATAGCATCTTGAAATTGCATCCGAACAGGAAGATTCCCCCACGCAAAAAAACTCCATTACCTCATAGTTTTCAAACTGCAATGAATTGATCAAAAGCATCATCTGGGCGGGGTTGGCATATATCAGAACAATGTCCGGCTCAAACGGCTTGTATACAAGAGGAGCCATGACAACAGCTTCGTGTTTTCCCAAAGGGAGCCTTTGGATCGATTCTTCGTATTTTTTCCCGTCTTTTCTGGTTTTAACCCAGACTATACTGCGAAAAGTGCCGTCTTTATACATTTCGGGAGTGTCTGTAAGACCTATGATAGAAGGGCACATAGGCGAAATAAAGTCCTCAGGAACAGCGCCGACGGTCCAGTCAAAATTTCTGACAAGGGTTATCAATTGACAAAGAGTTGTTTTCTTTTCCACCCTTCGCATAAAAGGGATCTTGTCAAGCTCCTCCTTTTTTTCCAGCATCTTAAAGGCGACAGGAAAAGATTTGAGCCTCATCAAGAGTTCCATTCTTCTTATCAGTTTTTCCCAGTCAAGGGTATTTTCCATTTTTTACTCCTTTCCAAATATAACGTATCCGCTTTACCGGAATGATACAGGCGTATAATTTCCGCTTTTCAAGGCATTCACAAGGTCTTTTTCGTCCTTTATCTTATCGGAAAACCGTGTTGCATATCGACCGACTTCAGACACTTCGTGGGCGTCGCTCCCGCCCGTAGTAAAAAGGCCGAGACCATTTGCGACAGTTAAAGCAAAATCATTCTCTTTTTCCGTAACCTTTCCGTTTAAGACTTCAACTGCGTCGACGAATTTAAACAAAGGCCTTTCCATAGCTTTTTCCGGAGTCAAACCGAGACGTCCCACACCAAAAACCAGAAAACCCCTGAACGGATGAGCTACAATAATAAAGCCTTTTGCTTGAACAACCTCCTGCCTGAGGTCTTCTAATTTAACAATCCCCTTGATATCATTATACATCCCAAATACAAGCATATCCCCCTGGCCGGTTGTAATTTCATTTCCCCTTAAAACCAGAAAACCGTGCTTTTGTCTTAAATCTTCCACAGCCCGTTCATCCCAGACGTAATTGTGGTCGGTCAGGCATATTCCGTCCAGACCGATAATTTTTGCTTCTTCAATAAGCCGGTCTACAGGAGCAGTGCTGCATGGCGATGCAGGACTGGTATGCATGTGAAGATCGATGACAAACCCTTTTGATGTTCCGTCAAAAGCAGATTTATTTTCAGTCCGGTCTTTTTTATCAGAAACTTTTATTTGCGCTGGTTTTTCTTTAACTTTTTTTTCAACATCGGCATGTTTGACGGTTTCTTGCAAAACAGGTAACTTCTGTGTGCCTGTTTCGACAAACTCTTCAAAGGACAACTCTTTATTTTCCTTTTTTGCATCCTCCCATCTTGAAAGCATAGCCGCTTCTCTGGCCGTATCGCAACACTCAATAAGAAGGTTTGCAAAATGGCGGCATCCCTTTCGGCCGATAATTTTGTGTATCTCAGGGACTATTCCCTCCTCAATGCAAAATCCCACAGCTTCCTTAAGAACCGGGATAGCCCTTGGGCATTCGGGAGTTGTCCACCGGTTCCACTTTCCATCAATCGATAATATCCTGCGATCTGAAATCCTTATTGAGACATTTATTTCCAGGCTGTAGATATAATCGTCGAGAACACCGTGAACTATAAGTGTGTCGCCGTCTTCTTTTACAATACTGACCAGTTTGTTTCGCGAGAATTTCAACATGGTTGAATAATCTCCTTTTCAATTTAACCTTTTCTATTTAAGGAGAGGCTCAAAACCTTCCACAAGGGGACTTCCCGGTGCAAACGCAGCACAGCGATTGTACATTCTGATATTTTTCCTGACCATGTTTTTGTAAAATTCTTCGATCTGCCCCTTATCTTTGGGCACATCAATTAAGGTGTCCTTTGTAAATGCCAGAATAACTCCGTGACAGCATTCCTCCACCATGAAGGTAAGCTCCCTGCAATCCATATCTTCACCGATCAGACCCTTAATAATTTTCAGCATGCCCGGACCTACCCTTACCCCTATAACTTTTTGAAGGTGTTTGTCTGTGTCCATGCCCTTTTTATGCAAAGAACGCGTCAGTTCGCTTTTGATGTCTGTTATCTCAAGATCGGGAAGTCTGACGGTTATCTCAACAAATGCTTCGGTTAAAGTATCCTGAAGACGACAGGAAGATTTTAAGGTCGTATCTGATATCTGTTCAACACTGGTGCACCTGTTCCTTGAATAATAGAGAAGATTTGACATGGCTATAAGACTCCTTGTTATTTATTGATATGAAAGCGCTATAAGCCGGTATATCAGCATGCCGGCCAGCCAGGCTATATCTTCAGGCGACAGTATCTTTTCAATTATTTCATCAAAAAGCATATTTGCCTCAGCCGGGAATTCATCATCGCCTTGCCACAATATCAATTGCAGCGGCACCCTGGGAAACAGTTGAAACTCAAGGCCTGTATCCCCTGCCTCTATTGCGGCTCCGTTAAGTTTTTTTGCGGCTTTCAAAAGACCTGAAACATTATTGCCGAACACTTTTTTTGCAGGATCGATTGCTCTTTTGACAAACGCAGAAAAATAGAAAGATGCTCCGGGTATCTCCCTGTAGGCAACCCATCTCCCTGTAGCTTTTGAATTGTTTTCAGCCGTCAAATAATGAAGAATCAGGACCTGCTCCTGGATTGGAACATCTTTTTCTTTGTCTGACGCGTCCTCAAATTCAAAATCAGGGAAACCGGTCAGGTAAACCCTGTCAAGAAAGGGTATTTCAAATGAGGACTTGTCTATTGTTTTAAATCCCGACTGCTTTGCAATATCGTCAAAGTCTGCAACTGCCAGTTTTTTAACGGCAATCTTTTTTGCATTAATATAATCGTCTATACGCGCCATATCTTTTATGCTCCATAAACAAAAAAAGCCCCGCCTCAAAAAAGAGGGGAGGCTTTTTTGGAAAACGCCGATTGAAATATTAGACCTCAAGCCACGAATCAGAATAGAGACTTCTTCCAAGGATTACATTTGTTGTTTTAACATAATCCTGAAGCTCTTTTGAAAGAGTATCCATGGGTGGAGCATTTTCATCCATTGCCGCATGAACCACGTCAACAATATCCTGACGTTTCCCCTTGGCTGTATCTGTAAGGACATCATCAAGAGGATCTGAAATAACCGAATACATCCCATTTCTCTCAAGCATTATCATGTATGTAAGATTAAGAATTGGCCGCAGATGTATTGGAGGGCCGTTTGAAATATTAGACAATCCGCATGTACTCTTTGCGCCGGGCGCTATATCCTGAACCATTGCCTGGAAATGCATAAGACTCATAAGCTGCGGCTGCTGGATATTGAGAGGCGTTACGATTCCATCAACCCATATTCTTTCATTTTCGATTCCGGCTTCATTTGCAAAGTATAAAAGCTCGACAGCAAGCGCTGCTCTCTCATTCTCATCACGAGGAAGACCATCAGGCCCCCACATGAGCGCTATAAAATCAGTATTATATTCCGCGGCAAGAGGAACCATCTTCTCATAACGCTCGGGCCGGCACATGATTGAATTAATCAGCACAGGCTTCGGGGTTTCTTTATAAACCTTTAAAGCAGCTTCAATTGCGCCTATATTTGACGTGTCAAGCGCCAGCGGAATGTCCGGAACCACATCCTGAACAACCTCAACAACCCAGGGCATAAGCTCATGCCCGTCTTTTTTTGCGGGGCCAAGGTTGATGTCAATATAATCCATTCCCTTTTCTTTTTGAAACAGAGCCTCTTCCTGGAGAGGCTTTGGATCACGTTCTTTAAAAGCCCTGCCTATTTTTGTAGATATTACATTTAAACTTTCGCCTATTAATAACATAGTTCCTCCATAGTTTCTGATTGACGATTTCCGATTGAAGATTGTTGGTTAAACAATATTGGTTAAACAGCGAAAATCTTCAATCTTAAAACTAATATTATCTTGCTTTGAGAAATCCGGGAATATGAGCGGCCTCTCTTGGTCCGACTGTAATTGTCCATCCAGGCAACTCTTCTTCAACATCTCCGGCAATAGCTGCGGCATAACCTGGTATGACAAGTTCAGTATGCTTTACCTTGTCCATTATCCCGCATTTTTTCACAAAAACTCCTACGTCATCGCCTGCAAATTTACCCGCCGCCCAGGCGGTCATTACCGAAAGACCCTCGGAATCCTTGATTAAAAGCCATGACGGAACCTTGCTCCCCTCGATTTCACCGGATACGATAAAGTAGGTCAGAGCAAAATTTGTAGTTACAAGCACAGGCGAGTTTTCATCAGGATTTCCGATCTCGTAAATACCCTCGGTTACCGTCATCGGTCTTTGAGGATCGGTAAATATATTCAGCCGCTCAAGCAGGAGCGGAAAAACACTTTCTCCCGTAAAATCGGAAAGGACCACAATGCCGCCGTACTTGGCAATAAACATTCCCGCGATAAGGGCTTCCATATCCAGGTTGGATGCCATCTCGCAGGGAAATGTGATTGTGGGAAAACCAAGATCCCTGTTGCCGGACTTTAAAGCCGCCCGCCGGATAACTACCTGATCTTCCAATGCCTGTTTGATCTCTCTTGACCCTGAATCAAGGACAAGATTTTTTACCCCCGTTTTTGCAAGTTTTTCCGTTAACGGGATAAGCCCTTCAACAGAATCAGCCTTAACCGCAAGAGGAAGATCGTTCTCCTTTGCAATAGCTCCTAAATCATCAGCATTTGCATCAGTTGCAGCATATAAAAGGGGCCTTTTAAATCCGCATGCTTCAACGCCGGCCTTCATAACACCGATATCATCGGTCATCAATACCAGGTTGAACTCCGATGTCTTTGCAATTATTTCAGCTGTTTTAGCAAAAGCATCCTTGTCCCCGCCCACATCCTTTACAACAGCAAGCTCGGGTCTTAAATTCAACCCAACCCTCTCATACTGAAGGGCATTCCATGCCTTTAACCTGGCTTCAAGATCTGACTGTGAAATATCTGAAGCAACTGTTGCAGCTAATACGGTAGGATTGAAAAATGTTTTTTCATGTCTGTACTGAACGGTTTCTCCACCTGTTTTACAAGCACGAACCCCTTTCCCAAGAGCAACAGGACGGATCGGAGGCGCTGAGGCCTCTGCCAGTTGTTCCTTTGCTTCATCAGACACATAAGGACAACTGTCAAGCTCGGCCTTTCCTGAAGCAAGGTTCATGGCAAAGGCAAGACATGTGGGAACACCACATTCCTTGCAGTTGGTTTTCGGCAGGAGTTTAAAAATTTGAATACCGGTTAATGCCATTTTTGTCTCCTTATTCCAAATTACATATTGCACATTTAACGATAAAGGGCTACGGATTTTATTTAACCCGTAACCCTTATCCGTTTTTTATCCGATAATCGGATCCATTGAAATAGCAGGATGGCCCTTCTCCTCGAGCCATGGAAGAATCTCTTCTTCTGTAATCCCTACTGTTTCATCTGCAATCTTGTCATACAGATCCGGAACTCCCATATCGGCTCCGCGTTTCGAGATTCTTTCTTTAAGTTCTTCTTTAAGCGCCTTCGGCATCCACACCATTCTCAGCAGTCCGCCGTCTCCCAGGATAAACTTGCCCTGGGTGATATTATGCTTTGAATGGCCGACAAAACCCGGAGAAGAAGCT
>JAUVKB010000251.1 GCA_030596405.1 Deltaproteobacteria bacterium | reverse complement strand
TTTATCCTGTTTTTTTTCATCAAAAAGTTAACGCCGTTTAACAGTTGCTGCACCACGTGTTGTTTGCGCCTGCACACCTTTGAAAAATCAATGGCAATGTTTTCCACTGTGATGCCGAAAGTATCGGCGTCTTCCATCTGTTTAATGAGGCTGGCTGATTGAAGCAGAGATTTGGTTGGAATACATCCACGGTTCAAACAGGTACCGCCTAATATATCCTTTTCGATCAAGGTTATCTGGGCGCCCAGTTGAGCTCCGCAAATTGCGGCCACATATCCGCCCGGCCCCCCGCCTATGATGGCAATACGGTTTTTGCTTCCAGTCATTTTTCCCCCTTATTTTTTATTTTTGCATATGAGGCTGTCTGAGAATAGAAATTTTTTCTCAGATCAAGGCATTTTTTTAAATAAGCACAGGCATACACTTAGTATTCCGAGCATTATTTAAAAAAAATAACAAAGAGCTGGGGAAAAAGAGCATTCTCAGACAGCCTCATAGAGTTCCTTCGCTCTGAAAGAGCTTCTGACAAAAGGAGCAGATACAACACCGGCAAATCCCATTTCCATACCGATCTGTTTATATCGAAAAAATTTTTCAGGAGTAACAAATTCAAAAACAGGGTAATGCTTTGAAGAAGGCTGTAAATACTGGCCAATAGTGATCAGGTCGCAGTCAGCCTTTCGCAGGTCATTCATAACATCGACAACTTCCTCCATGGTTTCTCCAAGACCCAGCATCAAACCGGATTTGGTAATGGTTGTTGAGTTGATACCTTTAACTTTTTTCAGCAAATCCAGTGAACGGGTATAAACAGCTTCCGGCCTGACTTTCCGGTACAAACGGGGAACTGTTTCAATGTTGTGGTTAATTACATGAGGCCCTGATTTTACCACAGACGTTAATGCTTTAAAAGAACCGCAAAAATCAGGAATAAGCAGTTCAATAATAATATGATTTTTATGCTCCTGAAGCGTTTTGACAACTTTTACAAATTGTGAGGCGCCGCCGTCATCAAGGTCATCCCGGGTAACGGAAGTTATAACGACGTAGCGTAAACCGAGTGTCTGCACTGCTCTTAAGACGGATTGAGGCTCTTTTTTATCAACCTGTACCGGCGCCCCTTTCTTAACGGCGCAAAACGCGCAGTTTCTCGTGCAAACATCTCCAAGAATCAGAAAAGTTGCTGTTTTTCTGGAAAAACAGTCTCCGATATTGGGGCATCTTGCGCTTTCGCATATGGTGTGAAGATTCAGTCTGCTGATAAGGTTTTTCATTTCCAGCATGACGGCAGGGGGCGCAATTTTATGTTTTAACCATGGCGGGAATCTTCTTGTCATAATCAGATGTCTGCCTCCTTGCGTGAACCCAACTTTATTTGCGCGTTGAAAACATCTGAAAAATGGGCGATTAACCGTCTGACCACCTCTTTCATCGAGACCTTACGGCCAAGGAGTTTTGACATGGACGTTGCTTTTCTGTCGGAAAACCCGCATGGGTTTATAAATGAGAAATGTTTCAGATCCGGACATACATTAAGGGCAAATCCGTGCATAGTGATCCATTTTCGTATGCGAAGTCCGATTGCGGCAATTTCTTCTTTCCGTACCCATGCCCCGGGATGATTCTCGTCACGCCTGGCGTTGATACAAAAATCTTTCAGTGTCCGTATCACAACCTCCTCAAGTTCATGAACATAGCGGTGAATGTCTTTGTCTCTTGGCTCAAGAGATATAATCGGATATACAACAATTTGGCCGGGGCCGTGGTAAGTGACATCTCCTCCCCTTTGGGTGGAAAACAAGGCTATTCCTTCCCTGTTTAACCGGCCTTTGGAAATCAGAAGATTGTCAAAGCTGCCTGATTTGCCGATGGAAAAGGTGGGCGGATGCTCCAGGATAAGCAGTACGTCTGAAATTTTTCCGTTTAATCTTTCATGTTGAAGCCTGTGTTGCATCCGGCAGGCATCATAAAAGTTGACCAGCCCAAGTTGATAAACAACGCAAAGCATTGCTAATCCTTTTTTATAATAAAAATAATCAGGCTTATAAAAAGATAATTGATTGCGGTTGCAAAAAACTGCGTTACGCCTTTTTTAGGTGATTACTTTCAATGGGAACTTGGCAAATGCGATTTTTTACATGAACTACAAAGAAGGTAAAAAACGGCTCAGCTTTGGGTGTCAGAGTGAATGCGATTGTTGGGCAACATGCTCAGACCAAGGTTTGATTTTTATTATAACATTATTCAAAGTCTGTTCTGCAACTTCCGTATCGTATGCCGCTTGAGCACGTAGCCAGTAGCCATTGGACAAACTAAAAAAACGACATAACCTTAAATCTGTATCAGCTGTGATCGAACGTTTTCCTGCAACAATTTTACTAATACGCTGAGCGGGAACGTCAATTTCCTTGGCTAAACGATACTGGCTAAGCTTCATAGGTTTGAGAAACTCTTCCAAGAGAATTTCACCAGGAGTGATAGGTTTAAGTTTACTCATAATAAATTCTCCTTAGTGGTAATCAACTATTTCCACATCTTCCGCACCTGCATCCGTCCAACAAAAGCAGACACGCCACTGATCGTTGATACGAATGCTGTATTGACCGGAACGATCACCCTTGAGCACTTCAAGGTGGTTTCCGGGCGGCACTCTTAAATCTTCAAGTCGATTAGC
>JAUVKB010000161.1 GCA_030596405.1 Deltaproteobacteria bacterium | reverse complement strand
GCATGGAGACAGGGTAGCGCTGGTTGCTTTTGCAGGGACATCGTTTCTTCAATGTCCCTTGACTCTTGATTACGCGGTTTTCAATCTGTTTTTGGATGTTTTATCCCCCGACTTTCTCCCTGTGGGCGGAACCGATATTTACGGCGCGGTAATAACATCACTATCCGGATTTAATAAAGATGACAACTCTGAAAAAGCCGTAATTTTAATTACAGACGGCCAAAGCACTGGAATTGATCCGATAGAAGCGGCAAAGGCTGCCGATAAAGCCGATGTAAAAATTTTTTGCATCGGCATCGGAAGCGCTGCAGGCGTGCCTGTGCCGGACAAAAAAGGAGGTTTTAAAAAAGATAAAAAAGGAAATATCGTGCTTACAAAACTCGATGAAAATACCTTGAAAAAAATGGCTGCAATCACCGGAGGCGCCTATGTGAGATCCGTTGCGGGCGATATGGACCTTGACGTGCTCTATCTCCAGGAGATAAGGGGCAAAATGAAAGCCTCGGCCCTTGAAAGTGATAAAAAACAGGTCTGGGAAAACAGGTATCAATGGCCACTCGCACTTGCAATAATCGCCCTTATTGCAGAACTTTTTTTACCTTCAAGAAAAAAGATGATTCAACTTGCCGTTTTTATGCTGATCTTTGTCCATGTCCCATTCTCTTTTGCTTCCGGCATTCATGACAGCATGAAACAGGGGCTTGAAGCCTATGACAACAAAAATTATGAAAAAGCCTTAAAATTTTTTATCGACGCACAGCTTGAAGACCCTGACAGACCGGAAATTCTGTACAATATCGGGAACACCTATTATAAGATGGGCGATGCAGATTCGGCTTATAATCATTATAAACAGATTGTAAAAACCGAGAATAAAAACCTTCTGCAAAAAACATACTATAACCTTGGCAATGCGAATTTTAAACGCGGCGAGCTTAAAGATGCTGTTTCCGACTACAAATCGGCTCTGGATATCAACCCGGATGACACGCAGGCAAGAGAGAACATGGAATTTGCAAAAAAAGTAATGGAAGAGCAAAAAAAACAACAGGAACAAAAAAAGTCCCAAAATCAAGAATCCGATAAAAAGCCAGGGGAAAAACCAGGTGAAAAATCAGGCGAGAATCAAGGTCAAAAACAGGAAAAACAGCAGGACGGTTCAAACGACAAAACCGATGCCGATGAAAACAACGGCAAATCAGGGCAAAATAACAATATGCCTGATACCGCCGGCAATAAAGAGAATAAAGATGAAACTAGTAAAGGCACGGCAAAACCGGATGATAAAACCGGCGACAATGGTGATGATGAGCAGGCTGATCGGATGCTCAACCGTTTAACCGACAGGCCGGGCAGAGCCATGATTCCGGCATACCGGGAAAGACGCGTGGAAAAGGACTGGTAATGAAGCGATTATCTCCGATCATATCTTTTATCTTGTTGTTTATTTTGTTATCTGTCTTGATATTTGTTCCGGCATTTAATGCTTTTGCAAAAGAGATTGAGATCAGCGCGGTTGTTGACAAGACCAGTATCAGTGTCAATGAATCGATCGACCTTACGGTTACAATCAGCGGGGGCAAAGGTTCCGTCGATGTTTCCGGCATACAGGACTTTACTGTAATTTCCCATGGCACAAGCACCAGATTGCAAATAATAAACGGGCAGGCTTCCAAAAAAACCAGCTATAATTATACGCTCATTCCTAAAAGGGATGGCGACCTTATCGTGCCTCCGTTGCCCGTCTCAACAGACAGGGGCATCTTCAATACAAAGGTAATTACCATCCGGGTTTCTCAAAAGCCCATAGAACACAGGGGCGGCAATGATGTTATTGTTTCATCTGACGTTTCAGAACAAAACCCTTACAACGGCCAGCAGATAACTTATACGTTTACATTGAAAAACGCCGTTCAAATTCACGAGGCAAAATTCCAGAAACCCGAGTTTTCAGGATTCAGCTCAAAGGAAATCGAAAGAGAAGAACCGTATCGGACCGTTATTTCAGGCAGGGAATACATTGTTACGCAAATAACCTATATACTTGTTCCTCTAAAGACAGGGAAAAAGATTATCGAACCGGCAGTGATAGAATGCAATATTGTCCGCCGCATAAAAAGGGGGGGAGGCTCTTCTTTTGGTTCCTTTTTTAACGATTCTTTTTTCAACCGCGCAGGACTTGAAACAAAAGTTTTCAAAACATCTCCTTTGACGGTAAACGTAAAACCGCTGCCCAAATATTCGAGCGACATAAAATTTTCCGGTCTGGTCGGCAATTTCAAACTCAAGGCCGAGCTTGAAAATAATACGCTTTGTGTCGGAGATTCAACCACCCTGTCCGTCATTATTGACGGAACCGGTAATATCATGGACGCACAAAAACCTGAAATAATTATCCCTGACAGGTTTAAAGTATATGAAGACAGTCCTGAAAAAAATATCACAGCCGGCAAAACAGGTTTCTCCGGGAAAAAGGTCTTCCGCTTTGCGCTTGTCGCCATACAGCAGGGCACTTTCACCATTGAGCCTGTCAGACTGGTCTATTTTGATGTTGACCGCGACAAGTATAAAACCATATCTTCTTCCCCTTTTTCGATCAACGTGATTGCGCCTGCAAAAAAAGAAGTGTTAAACCTGTTTTCCGCTGCTCCAGGCTCTTTAGAACCCCAAAATTCATTAAAACAAAAGGTGAAGTTTACCGGCAGGGACATTCTGCAGCTCAAAGAGGACATTGACTCTCTTGAGAATAAAAAACCTTTGTCTTTATATGTTTTTATTCTATTTCTGGCAGTTCCCATGGCATTTTGCCTTGTTTTAAAAATTTATTTTGTTTTTATGCCGGCAGGAAAAAACGCCGGCCCTGCCGCAGTTATGGCAAAACGTTCTGAAAATGCTTTAAAAAAAGCGGATAAGATTAAAGATAATAACGTGTCTGCCGACGAGTTTTTTTCCTGCCTTTACAAGGCGGTAGTCTTTTCAATCTTCTCAAAGGCAGGCGTTAAGGGAGAATCTCTTACATATAAAGAGGCTCAAAATTTTCTTGGAACAAGCGGGTTTTCTGATGAAACTGCAAAACAGGCGGCGGTTCTTTTAGAAAAAATTGAATCAGCCAGATACAGCGGCTTAAACGTGGACAAAGCTTTTAAAGAGTCTCTCCTTGCAGAAATAAAACAGATGACCAGGAGTTTAAGCCGATGACGGCCGTAAAGCAGATAATATGCCGGCTCATTGCCGTATCTATTTTAATGTTTAGCGCAACATCTTTTGCCTCGGACAATACCCTGTCTGATAATACCGGGTCTAAGAATATCAGTTCCGGCAATGCCAGGGCGTTTCTTGACGGGATTACGGATTACAGGGAAAATGATTTTGCAGGCGCAATAACAAAATTTTCCGAAATTGCCGGCACAGGCATAAAAAACGGCAAGCTTTTTTACAATCTGGGAAACACATATCTTAAAAACGGCGAGATCGGATACGCCGTATTATGGTATGAACGCGCCATGCAACTAATTCCAAACGATCCGGATCTGAAATTCAACCTTGAATATGCCCGTTCGCTTGTAAAAGATGCAACTGAAGACAAAATATCGCCTGTATTTAAAATCCTTTTTTTCTGGAAATATCTTTTCAGCGAATCCACCGTCCAATGGGCAGGAATCGTGCTGAACGCAATTTTTTGCCTTTTTTTGGCAATGCAATGGCGCAAAAAAAACAGAATTGTCAAAACAACCGGTTATGTTGTCCTTTTTATCTCAATGCTGTTTATACTTACGGCGTTTTATAATTATTATGAAAAGACATACTTAAAATATGCCGTCATACTCCCGTTGCAGACATCGGTCAAATCCGGGTTTGCAGATAAATCGACCGAGCTTTTTGTTCTTCACGCCGGGACAAAGGTAAAGGTTGACCGGCAAACAGAAAAATTTATAAAAATAGTGTTCTCAAAGGGAAAAATCGGATGGATAAAAAAATCCGAGGCCGGATTAATTTGACCTGGATTAATTTGACCTGAATTAACTTGACAAGGCAGGATGGCTTACATAGCCTTTAAGGTCGACGGCAATATGTGAAAATCCTATCCTTGTAAATTTTTCAACTATTTTCATTCTGACCTTTTCTTCTGTGATTTTAATAATCTCTTCAGGTTTTACCTCTATCCTTGCTGTTTCGCCGTGGTGTCTTACCCGGCAGGTAGTAAAACCGATGCTTGAAATCAAATCTTCCGCCTGTTCCACCATGTAAAGCGCCTTTTTGGTTATCAAAGTTTCATAAGGAATCCTTGTGGCAAGACAGGACATGGACGGCTTGTCCCAGGTGTTAAGATTCATCTCTTTTGAAAGCAGGCGCACATC
Source organism: Deltaproteobacteria bacterium (assembly GCA_030596405.1). Taxonomy (GTDB): domain Bacteria; phylum Desulfobacterota; class Desulfobacteria; order Desulfobacterales; family JAUVKB01; genus JAUVKB01. The sequence goes on along the minus strand of JAUVKB010000161.1, from coordinate 538 downwards.
TTTTTTTTTCAGGCCTGCGTCAACCAGCGGGGCAATAATCCCGGCCTCCTTTGCAGCCGTATTTCCAGGACGAAATTCTTTAAGATCGTCAATATTGGCCCCATGAGCCACATGACTGATCTTTGCATCCGAGGCGATTTTCAATAAATCATCAAAAAGAATCTTTTTGCATATATAACATCTGTTTTTATTGTTGGCCAAAAACTCGGGGTGCTCCATCTCCCTTGATTTTAATAAAATATGCTCCACGCCAAGATTCTTTGCAAACGCAATTGCAGCTTCTTTCTCACGCACCGGATGTATAGGTGACCCAGCCGTAACGGCGACCACTTTCCCCTTTAAAACATCCGTTGCCACAGCAAGCAGAAAGGCGCTGTCGACTCCCCCGGAAAATGCTACCACCAATGCTCCTAAACGTTTTATATTTAAAACCAACAGTTCTTTTTTTTCATTTAAACTCGTATGATGCATTTTTCCCTTTAATGTCCCCTACGTCCTCCACAGATCAAGAGGGCTTTTCGCTTCTTTTTTGGTCGTG
>JAUVKB010000080.1 GCA_030596405.1 Deltaproteobacteria bacterium | reverse complement strand
GCTTCCGGTTATAAAGTCGGTCTTTACACATCCCCCCATCTTGTGCGTTTTAATGAAAGGATATGTATAGACAACCGCCGGATTTCAGACGAAGATGTTGTTGCTTCCTATGATGCGGTGCTGTCCGTCCCTCAGGGCGAACGTGAACCGACCTTTTTCGAATTAACGACCGCTATGGCGCTTTATGAATTTGCGAGGCAAAAAGTCAACTGGGCTATAATTGAGACAGGTATGGGAGGGCGGCTCGACGCTACCAATATAATAAACCCTGCTGTTTCCATAATATCCAATATATCTGTTGAACATAAAGAATACCTCGGGAATACCATATCGCAGATAGCCGGGGAAAAAGGTGGTATAATAAAAAAACAGATACCTGTTGTAACTGGCGCTAAGCAAAAAAGCGCCGTTTTAGTTTTAAAAAAGATTGCTGCCGAAAAATCGGCGCCGTTGTATCGTTTTGGAAATGAATTCCGTGTAAGAAGGGATAAAGCCGGAACTTTTACATATTTTGGAATTGAAAATGTATGGAAAAAAATGCAGACAGGGCTTTCGGGCAATTATCAGGTCGATAACGCAGCGCTTGTACTTGCCGCATGTGAAGTACTAAACACTGGTAAAACAAACATTGAATTGGAACATATCAAGGCAGGGCTTGTTCAAAATACCTGGGAGGGGCGGCTTGAGGTTGTTTCGACTTCTCCGTTAATACTTGTTGACGGAGCACACAATTTGGTTGCTGCAAAAAACCTGTCGAAATTTTTGTCTGAAAACTTTGCTGACAGAAAAATTACACTTATAATCGGAATATTGGATGACAAGCCGTATTCCGCAATGCTCCGGTCTCTTCTCCCCGTTTGTGACAGGGTCATATTAACCCGCCCAAAGATTGACCGTGCATTATCTCCGGAAAAGCTTTGTGACACTGCAAAAAAATTTATTCAGGATGTAAAAATCATACCTGACATTGATAAGGCGATCAATCATGCAGTTAATACTGCATCCGGTAATGATGCTATTTGTATTGCCGGATCACTTTATGTAGTTGGTGAAGCAAAAGCGGAACTTGAAAAAAAGGGATTTAATCATTTTTAACTCCTTTTGCATTCATTCTTATGATGTGATATATTAACGTGATAAATTTGTTATATTTTATTTTTTCTTTCATCAAATCGTTTAGTTGAATGCTCGATTCATCAATAAACATGATTTGGAAACACGATTTGGCGAAAACAAGGTTTGCAATGCAACTTATAGAATCTATTAATAATATTAAAAAGCCATTCAAAAATTCGGTGATTACCATCGGCAATTTTGACGGGGTGCACCTTGGGCATCAGGCCCTTTTTCAAATGGTAATTAAAAAGGCCGGGGAGCTTGAAGGGACATCAGTTGCCGTAACTTTTGAGCCTCACCCCATAAGGGTGTTAAAACAGAACGGCCATCCACCTCTTATCACGCTGTATGAACAGAAGGTGGAATTGATTGAAGGTTTCGGCCTTGACGTTCTGATATGCATTCTATTTACCAGGAAATTTGCAGATCTAACGGCAAGGGAGTTTGTGGAAGATATTCTTGTTGAACGTATCGGTATGAAGGCCATTGTGGTGGGAGAGGATTATACTTTTGGTAAAAACCGTGAAGGAAACCTTGATTTTTTAAAAAGCGAGGCGGAACGTTTTAATTTTGAAGTTATTCAGGCGAAATGGGTGCCTGCTCCAAACGGCTTGTCAGGCAGGATTAGCAGCACCAGGGTGCGTGAGCTTGTTTTAGCCGGAGAGGTTGATCATGCGCGGCGCTTGCTTGGCCGTTATTACCAGATCAGGGGAAAGGTAATGAGCGGGCGTGACAGAGGCGGGAAACTCTTAGGTTTTCCCACTGCAAATATCCTCTTGAATGATGAGTTGTGTCCAAAAATGGGAGTATATGCGGTTTTTGTGGAATGCCTTGGTAAAAGATACAAAGGGGTCGCTAATATCGGATACAGTCCCACCTTTGATGATCATCAATATTCCGTTGAAGTGTATATCCTCAATTTTAATGAAAACATATACGGGCAAAAAATCCGAGTTAACTTTGTGCGTCGGATAAGGGATGAAAAAAAGTTTTCAGGTGTCAAAGAATTGTCGGAACAGATTGGAAAAGATGTTGCAAATGCGGATAACTTGCTGGCTTGACAGTTATTGTCCCGAAACAACTCAGGTGGATAGACTAAAGAATGTTATCCTATGAAAGTAAAGACTGTAATCTCCTTGATTATCGGTGGGTGCGTATCTGCCGCGGCGCTTTATTTCGCCTTTAGAAATGTGCCGTTTGATGATCTACTGATTTATGTGGCATCCATAAACTATTTTTGGATACTCCCGGCTGTTTTTTTTATGCTGGCAAGTTTTGTTCTAAGGGTATTTCGATGGCAGGTTATTCTGGAACCTGTCGGAAAACCAGGTTTTTGGCGGGTGTTTCATCCCCTGATGATCGGTTTTATGTTAAACTGCATATTTCCCGGCAGGGTCGGCGAGGTGGCAAGGCCTGCAATCTTGCAAAAAAGAGATAATATACCCTTTTTCACAGGGCTTGCGACAATAGCTGCCGAACGTCTGTTTGATCTGGTTATTATGACCGTTTCTTTTGGCATTGTGTTTATGCTGATACAGATAGATCCAGGTGATGATATTATATTCGGTAACTATCGTTTAAACGATCAGGTCTTAAAGACCGCCGCAAGGGGCATGATAGCCTTTAGCATGGTCATTGCCGCTGGAATAATCGTATTCAGCATGGAAACCACGCAAAAGTTTATAAACAGGGTGATTATTAAAATACCGGCCTTATTTTTTTTTGCAGGTAATAATTTTAGAAAAAAAATAGAGAAAAAGGTATGTATGCCGATGGTCGGTTTTGTGGAAAACTTTGCCCGTGGTTTTTTTCTTTTAAAAAATCCTGTAAAGATGTGCGCCTGTGCCGGACTTTCCGTTGTTATCTGGGGCCTTATCGCTTTTTCATATTACACCCTGTCTTTGGGCTGTCCAGGCATAGCTCTGACGTTTAATGAGATGTTTGCGGTTATGATAATTGTATGTTTTTTTATTGCTCTCCCGTCCGTGCCGGGTTTCTGGGGAATTTGGGAGGCAGGGGGGGTCTTTGCACTGTCTCTTTTTGGGGTTATGACAAAGGATGCCGCAGGATTTATGCTGGCAAATCACGTGATTTTCATGTTTCCCGTCATCATAATCGGTTTGGCGTCTGCAATGGTTGCCGGCATAAATATCCGGCAGATTTCATGCGGCCGTGAAGGTCTAATACTCGATCAATAAGAGGAATATTACAGGTTTTGTTATGACAGCGCTTGAAATTGTAACATATCCTGATATTTTTCTCCGGCAAACCACAAAGCCGGTGGAAAATATCGATGGAACAATACAGGATATAATTAAAAATATGTCGACCATCATGTATGAGGCTCCCGGCGTTGGACTGGCAGCGATACAGGTGGGGTGTGACAAGAGTATCATTGTTTATGATATTATGCCCGGAAATGAAAAGCGGTCACTCCAGGTCCTTGTAAATCCGAGGGTTATTGAAAGAGAGGGGAATATAACTTCAGAAAAGGAGGGCTGTCTTAGCGTCCCGGATTTCAGGTCGGACGTGAAACGTGCGGAGTCTGTCCTGGTTGAAGGTCTGGACAGGGACGGCAATCCCTTGAGGATAGAGGCCGAAGGGTATCTATCTATTGTTTTGCAGCATGAAATCGACCATTTAAACGGGGTGTTGTTTATCGACCATGTCAGATCTTTAAAAAAGGATCTTTATACAAGACGCGTTAAAAAACAGTTGAAAAAAAAGGGCAGAAAGCATTGAAAACCATTTTTATGGGCACCCCGGATTTTGCCGTGCCGTCTCTTTATGCTCTTGATAAAAGCGGACATGAAATATCTTTAGTCGTGACCCGGCCGGACCGGACCGGGGGAAGGGGCAAAAAGCTTGTCCGGCCGCCTGTAAAGACGGCGGCTGCTGGTTTGGGGTATGATGTGATTCAGCCGGAATCGATCAAAACCGACGAGTTTAAAGAACATATGGCCAGGCTTAATCCGGATCTGTTTGTCGTGGTTGCTTTTGGGCATATACTTCCGAAAAATATACTTTCACTTCCAAAAAAAGGGTCTGTAAACATACACGCGTCTCTTCTTCCAAAATATCGCGGGCCCGCTCCGATTCAGTGGGCGATTATAAACGGAGAAAAAGAGACCGGGGTCACCGCCATGCTGATGGATCAAGGTTTGGATACCGGCGATATCCTGTTCTTTGACAAAGTCAAGATCGCGCCGGACGACACGTCCGCCACCCTTCATGATCGACTGGCGGTTTTGGGAGCGGATCTTTTAATAAAGACCTTAAATGCCTTGGATAAAACAGATAAAACAGGTAAAACAGGCAAAAAATGTGTGAAACCTGTCCCTCAGGACGATAGTTTGGCCTGCTTTGCCCCGTTGCTGAAAAAAAACGATGGCCGCATCAATTGGGACATGCCGGCTGAGGCTATTGAGGCATTTATACGCGGCATGACGCCTTGGCCCGGTGCGTTTACATTTTACGGCAACAGGCGTTTAAAAATTTTCAAGGCCGCTCCTCTTTTAAGCGATGTGGACAAAGCGCCCGGCACCGTTGTGAAAGGATTCCCCGGCGAACTGCGCGTCGCCTCCGGCAAAGGAGTTTTGTCCATACTCGAAATTCAGGGGGCGTCCGGCAAGCGTCTTTTGATAAAAGATTTTCTCATGGGGTGTAAAATACCTCCCGGAACATTATTTTAGAGGCTGATTATTTGGCGGCGGATGCTCGAAAGACAGCCCTTTTTATCATAAACACGGTTGATAAAGGGCGCAAAACTCTGGATCAGACGCTTGAAGATGTGTTTGAGAAAGACGGCCGTTTTTCACGCAAAGATATCTCTTTTATCTACGTTCTGGTTTACGGGGTTTTAAGGTGGAAAAAGAGGCTTGACCGGATTATTGAAAATTTTTCAGATACGCGCTTTTCCGGAATAGAACATAGAGTATTAAATGTCCTGCGTATCGGACTTTTTCAGATCGTATATCTGGACAAAGTCCCGGTCTCTGCTGCTGTGAACACGTCTGTTGAGATGGCAAAATCGTTTGCAGCCCGTTGGACTGTGAGGTTTGTCAACGCGCTTTTGCGCAGGGCAGCAAGAGAATATAAAAATGTAACCTTTCCTGATATGGAAAAAGATCCTGTATCAGCGCTGTCGATTAACAAGTCTTTCCCAAAATGGCTGATCAGAAGATGGCTGGATCGTTTTGGGTTACAAGAGACCACGGCTCTTTGCGACGCTGTAAATACAATTCCTCCTATTACCGTCAGGACAAACAGCCTGAAAACTACACGGGAAAGACTTGTCGACTCTGTCAGACCGTATGTGCGGCATATTGAAATAACGGATTATGCGCCTTCCGGGGTTTTTTTTATCAATCCAAAAGCGGCTGTTTCCGACATGGCGGCTTTTAAGGATGGATGGTTTCAGGTCCAGGACGAGGCTGCACAGCTTGTAACATATCTTTTAAACCCGCAACCGGGTGAAACAATTTTGGATGCATGTGCCGGGCTTGGCGGAAAAACCGGTCATATCGGCCAGTTAATGAAAAATTCAGGGAGTATTACAGCCGTTGACAAAGACAAGAAAAAGCTTATAAAATTAAAATCCGAAATGAAGCGGCTCGGTGTTTTAACGGTTAAAACATCTGTATGCGATCTGGACATACCGCTGAACGGAAAAGCGGCCGGGCAATCTTTTGGCATGTTTGATCGTATTTTACTGGATGCTCCGTGTTCAGGCATAGGGGTTATCAGAAGAAATCCTGATGCAAAATGGTCAACCTCGAAAAAAAATTTAAGACGGTATCAGGAAAAACAGGTAAAATATCTGTGCAATCTGTCGGATCATGTAAAGCCCTCAGGTATTTTGGTTTATGCGGTTTGCAGCACGGAGCCGGAGGAGAATGAAGACGTTGTAAAAAGGTTTTTGAATAAAAATTCAAGGTTTGATATAGAAAAAAATTTTGTGGGTCTGTCGTCCAATATCCGTTCTCTTGTTGACGGGAACGGATATTTCAAGACATCTCCTTATCATAATAAAATGGACGGATTTTTTTCGGTTCGCTTTAAGCGGATAAAATAGAAAGTACGGTTTTGTTAACATGCCGGTATTTGAATATACAGCTTTGGATGTCAAGGGGAAGACCGCTTCAGGTATTATTGATGCTGAAAGCGGTTCAGTGGCCCGCCAAAAACTTCGCACCTCGGGAATTTTCCCGATTTCTATTAATGAAGCAAAACAAATTCCCGCAAAAAAAGAATCCAAAGCTTTTTTGCCGTCAACTCTTTTTGCACGGATCAGGTCGTCTGATGTTTCGATGATGACAAGGCAGCTTGCGACCCTGGTCGGTTCCGGTTTCCCTCTGGTATCGGCGCTCGATGCGCTAATTCCTCAAACCAGGTCCCAGGTCTTTAAAAAAAATATTGCGCAAATCAAGGATTCAGTCGTTGAGGGAAACAGCTTTGCCGGCGCTTTGTCCCATTACCCCGGCACTTTTTCTTCTCTTTATATAAACATGGTTCGTGCCGGTGAAACTTCGGGAACCCTTGAAATTGTGCTGGACCGTCTGGCTGATATTACTGAAAAGCAACAGGCATTAAAAAGCAGGATAAGATCGGCTCTTGCGTATCCTGTTTTAATGTCTTTTATCGGAGCAGGTGTTCTCTTTTTGCTTCTGGCATTTATCGTTCCAAGTATAACCTCTATTTTTACCGATATGGGCCAGGTTCTTCCGGCCCCGACACGTTTTCTTATTGCTGCCAGCGAATTGTTTAAATTTTACTGGTGGGTTATAATTATTATTGTAGTTGGGCTGTTCTTTTTTACCCGCAGTATTAAAAAAACGGTGAAAGGGCGTTACAGGATCGATAAAACCAAGCTGTTTTTGCCCATAATCGGCAATATTATAAAAAAACTTGCAATTGCGAGGTTTGCAAGAACACTCGGTTCACTCCTTGAAAACGGTGTTTCCATGTTGTCTGCGCTGGAAATAGTAAAGAATATTGCAGGAAACGTATTGATTGCAAAAGCTGTTGAAGAAGCTGCAGGGGAAGTTGAAAAGGGTCAGGGTCTGGGCGTTTCCCTTGGAGCAACCGAAGTTTTTCCGCTTCTTCCAATTCAGATGATTCAGGTGGGTGAACAGAGCGGGGAGCTGGAAGCGATGTTGAAAAGAATCGCAGATGTATATGAAAACGAGGTGGAAACGAGCATTATGAGCATGACGTCACTGCTTGAACCCGTCATGATATTAATAATGGGCGTTATTGTCGGTTTTATCGTCCTTTCGATCTGTCTTCCGATTTTTGAAATGAACCAGCTTATTAAGTAAGGGGGTAGCAATGAGCAGAGTTATGAAGTTTGCCAAAAACAGAGGCCCGGGATTTACACTGATTGAATTGATGGTTGTTATCGTTATTTTGGGGATTCTTGCGGGACTTATTGTGCCGAGGATAATGGGAAGGCCGGAGGAAGCAAAACAGCTAAAGGCAAAAATGCAGATAGAAAGCATTGAAACCGCCCTTAAATTGTACAAACTGGATAACGGCATGTATCCTGATACGGAACAGGGGCTGCAGGCGCTTGTAGAGCTTCCGGACACTGGAACTTTACCTAAAAAATGGAGAAAGGGCGGCTATCTTGAAAAGGGGAGGCTCCCAAAAGATCCGTGGGGAAATGAATTTATTTACCTTTGCCCTGGTGTCCATGACGATTATGATATAATTTCATACGGTTCAGACGGCGTGTCCGGAGGGGACGACAAAGACAAGGATATAAACAGCTGGGAACTCGTTGAATAGTCTGCCGGCGCTATCGAATTTTCAGCTGATGTTTTGCCGTTTGAAATTGGGAATGCATTAACGGCGATGATGAAAAGAAACGTTTTAAAGAAAGAGGAAGTTGTATCAGCATGGGAGATTGTGCAGCAGATACCGGTTGATTTGAGAACTACTGACATAAAATCGGCATTAAACATTGCGGTAAAATTTAATATACACGCATATGATGCTTATTTTCTAAAATGTGCTGAGAGTCTCCGAAGCCCACTGCTTACTCTTGACCGTGGCATGCAGAGGGTAGCACGGGAAATAGGAATTACAATTTTGGAGTAAAATATTATGAAAGTATATACATATTCTGAAGCGAGACAACGCCTTGCCGATGTTCTTAATATCGCAAGAACTGAAGAGGTGGTTATTAAAAGGAGAGGCGGCGAAACCTTTTCAATAATTTTTAGGAAAAGTAAAAAATCACCATTTGACGTTCCAGGGATTCAAACCAAAGCAACCACAAAAGACATCCTTGATGCGGTCAGAGAATCCAGAGAACAAGGGCATTAACTAGTGTCCATCCATAAATGGTCTTTTCGGAGTCTCGCAGGCTCGCTTACCTGCCCAATATCTGCGTTACGCTCAAAAAATTATCCTCGGAATATCAACCATATGCCTGCGGTAATTTTTTTCGCAAGCCTTGATCTTGAACAAAAATCCTCATTTATGGACAGACACAAGTTATAAAGTAAAAAAACATATCATTATAATTGTAATTATTTCAACAAATTTCTTTACAGGCTTTTTTTTACAGGGAGTTTCACCGGCAATTAATTTTCAACGAAATTGAATATTTTTCAAAAGTCACTTATTGCCGGTACAAGTGGCAACACACCTGCCGGTTATCCAGGGTTATTTCCTGCGGTTCGATTTTTTTGCAAATATCCATTACTTCCGGGCAGCGGGTATGAAAGCCGCACCCAGGCGGAAGATTGACCGGAGAAGGCATTTCACCGGTGAGTACGATCCTTTTTTTTTTCTTAAAAATACTGCCGGGGTCGGGATCAGGCACGGCGCTTATCAGAGCTTTTGTATAGGGGTGCCGCGGGTTGTTGATTATATGGCTTGTGGGGCCCTGTTCAACTATTTTACCGAGATACATAACAGCAACACGGTCTGCAATGTTACTTATCACGCTCAAATCATGAGAGATAAAAAGATAGGAAAGATTGTGTTTTTTCTGAAGATCCAGAAAAAGGTTGATGATCTGCGCCTGTACGGATACATCCAGGGCGCTGACAGGCTCGTCACATACAATAAAATCAGGCCTTAATGATATAGCCCTCGCTATATTTATCCGCTGGCGCTGTCCCCCTGAAAATTCATGAGGATAACGATAACCAGATTCTTTAGCAAGCCCGACCGCGCCT